>JALZIJ010000142.1 GCA_030860375.1 Actinomycetota bacterium
CCCTCTATCACCTCCTCTGGGAGCTGGTCCACGTGTTCTTCGACCATCGGGGGCTGCTCGAGGGCCGCGATGCGCGGCCGGTCCATGATCCAGGCGCTTCGAGCTTTCTCTACCCGTTTCTCTCCGAAGCGCAGACGGACCTCGAGGCGGTTGTCGCAGACGTGCGCGAATCGGTGCTTCTGAAGGCCAACGAGGTCGGTGCCCTTCGCGAACAGACGCTCGCCGACAACCGCGACGCGCTGCTCGCCGCCGCCGCGGTCCTGCGAAGCTCGTTCGAGGCGGGCGGGCGCCTCCTCGCGTTCGGCAACGGCGGCTCGGCAACCGACGCGATGGACGCCGCGGCGGACTTCCGCGCGGCTCTCCCCGACGGCCGAGGGACTCCTCGCCGGGCGCTCGACCTCACCGAGGACACTGCGATCATCACTGCGATCGCAAACGACGTGGGCATCGAGTCGATCTTCTCGCGGCAGGTGATCGCGCACGGGCGAGCGGGCGACGCGGCGCTCGCGTTGTCGACCAGCGGCAACTCGCTCAACATCATCTCGGCTTTGGCCGAAGCTAGAAAGCGTGAGATGCTGACGGTGGCAATGGTGGGGTACGACGGGGGGCGTGTCGCGGCCGAGTCGCTCGCCGACCACGTGATCGTGACTCGCTCTCAGCACATCCCGCGGATCCAGGAAGCGCAGGCAAGCGCCTACCACGTGCTGCGCGAGCTGGTCGAAACAGACCCCTCGGGGTAGGGACACGTGGAGCCCGCCTCGCGTCGAATGCGGATTCGCGTGAGCGGCACCGTCCAGGGGGTCGGCTTCAGGCCGTTCGTCTACCGCCACGCGCTGGAGCTCGGGCTTTCGGGCCACGTCCGAAACGACGAGCGGGGAGTGGAGATCGTCGCCGAGGGGCCCGGAGAGGTCGTCGCCGAGCTCATGCGGCGCCTCGAAGGGCAGGCCCCTCCGCTTGCCAGGGTCGAGTCTGTCGCTGCGGCCGACGAAGTACCCACGGGAGAAGCCGGCTTCCACATCGCAGAGTCGGTTTCAGGCGGCGAGGCCGAGGCCCCGGTCTCCGCCGACATGGCCACCTGCGACGCGTGTCTCGCCGAGCTTCGCGATCCGCTCGATAGGCGTTATCGCTACCCGTTCATCAACTGCACGGATTGCGGGCCGCGCTTTACGATCGTCACCGGCGTCCCCTACGACCGCCCGCTCACAACGATGGCCGACTTCTCGATGTGCGCCGAATGTCAGGCCGAGTACGAGGATCCGCTTGACCGGCGCTTTCATGCGCAGCCGAACGCATGCCCGGTCTGCGGCCCCCGCGCGCACTTGGTGGGCGCCGCCGGCGAATCGCACGACGGCGACGCAATCGGCCAAGCCGCCATCGCTCTCGCCGGCGGGGCGGTCCTCGCCATCAAGGGGATCGGCGGCTACCACCTGGCATGCGATGCCTTGAACGGGACGGCTGTCGCCCGTTTGCGGACTCGAAAGCGCCGAGAAGAGAAGCCGTTTGCTCTGATGGCGCCCGATCTCGAGACGGCGCGCAAGCTGGTCGAGCTGACCTCCGACGAAGAGGGCCTGCTCTGCGGACAGGAGCGCCCGCTCGTGATCGCGCGTCGAAAGGAGGGCGCACGGGTGGTCGCAGCGGTCGCCCCCGGTTCCCGCGACTTGGGAGTGATGCTTCCCTATGCGCCTCTTCACCACGTCCTCCTTCGAGACTTCGGCGCAACGCTCGTCATGACCTCGGCCAACGTCTCGGACGAGCCGATCGCCTACCTCGACGAGGACGCTCGCGGCCGCCTCGGGGTTATCGCCGACGGCTTCCTGATCCACGACCGGCCGATACACATGCGGACCGACGACTCGATCGTGCGAGCTGTCGGCAGCCGCAGGCCCCTCATGCTCCGCCGCTCGCGCGGGTATGTCCCGCAAAGCGTCGGCATGCCGATCGCGGGTTCCGCGATCCTCGGGTGCGGGGCTGAGCTCAAGAGCACGTTCTGCCTTGCGAAGGGGAAGCGCGCGTGGCCGGGCCATCACATCGGCGACCTCAAGAACTGGGAGACCCTCGAGTCGTTTCGCGAAGGGGTCGCCCACTTCGAGCGCCTCTTCGCCGTCGAGCCACAGTTGATCGCCCACGATCTCCATCCCGACTACCTCTCGACCCGCTACGCGCAAGAGCGTGCAGAGGCGAGCCCCGCCTTGGAGCTCGTCGGCGTCCAGCACCATCACGCACACCTCGCCGCCTGCCTCGCCGAGCACGGGGAGACCGCGCGGGCGCTCGGCGTCATCTTCGACGGCACGGGCTTCGGCCCCGACGCGTCGGTTTGGGGAGGAGAGCTCCTCGTCGGAGATCTCGAGGACTACGAGCGGGCGGGAATGCTGATGCCGGTCCGCCTCCCGGGCGGCGACCGGGCCGTGCGCGAGCCGTGGCGGATGGCCGCATCCTGGCTCTCCCTCGCGCTTGACGCCGAATTGCCGCCCATCCCCCGCACGCTTCGGGAAGAGGTAGAGGCGGCCGACTGGAAGGCCGTTTGTGGGATCGTCCAGACTGGCGCGGGCTCGCCCGTTACGACCAGTGCCGGCCGGCTCTTCGACGCTGTCTCCGCGCTCCTTGGCGTACGCACGAGAGTGAGCTACGAGGGGCAGGCCGCGGCTGAGCTGGAAGGGTTGGCCGATCTGAGCGAGCGAGGCGCGTACGAGTTCTCAGCAGAAGGGGGAGGCAAGGCGCCACTGGTGTTGGACCCGCGGCCGGCGATCCGCTCGATCGTCGCCGACCTCGACCGGGACGAGCCCGCGCCCACGATCGCCGCCCGCTTCCACAACGGCCTCGCAAGCGCGACCGCAGCCGCCGCAGAGCGGGTCTGCCGCGAGCAGAGCCTCGATCTGGTCGCTCTCTCCGGGGGCGTCTTTCAAAATCGGCTTCTGGCAGAGCGGACGCTCGACGCGCTCGACGCTGCAAGCCTCGAAGCGTTGATGCCGGTCGCCCTGCCGCCCAACGACGGCGGTATCGCCTTCGGTCAGGTCGCCGTTGCGGCTGCGAGGAGCCCTGGGCTTGACCCGATGTCAGGTCAGGCCGACGTACCAAAGGCCGAAGAGGATGCCGAACGATCCCAGTAGCGGGATCACCAGCCCTCGATAGACGGGCTCGATCACGGGGCGGGTCAGGACCCACGCAAACGCCGCGGTGCAAGCGGCCATGGAGAGGATCGACATCGGCGCGAAGACAGCCATCGCAGCGACCGCCTCGAGGCGGCTGGGGAGCGCTGCGATCAGGAGGATCACAATGGCGCCTGTCCCTGCGAGGCCGTGAAGGACACCGATGCTGAAGGCCTGCTTCGCGCTCCGCACGGGGACATGGCGGTGGTCGGAATCGCGATGGAGGTGCCGGTGCTCCGCCACCACGGGCTGGTGCTCGTGCGGCGTGGCGCGGTAGTCGCCCCGCTTCCACTTCCAAAGCACGCGAAGCGCGAGGGCGAGGATCACGACCCCGACCGTCTTCTCGGCTCCGTTCTCGAGCCAGGAGGGCAGCGACGTCTTGAAGGCGATCAAGGGCAAGCCGATCACGAGGAGGGTCGCGGCGTGGCCCGCCCCCCACCAGGCGCCAAGACGCGCGGCCGATCGTGCGTCCGCGTCGTCTGAGGCGACCAAGGAGGTGACGGCGACCAGGTGATCGGGATCGGAGGCGTGGCGAAGGCCGAGGAGAAAGGCGAGCGCCAAGGCAACGAGGAGAGGGGCGCCCTCGAAGAGACCCGTTATGGATTCATCGAGCCGCTCAATCGGGTGATAGAGGAAATCGAAGCTCATGCGGACTTCGCGCATGCCGAACACAGCCCGACGATCGGAAAGTGTGAGAAGGCAGCCTCGAAGCCGAACTCTTCGCGCACGGTGCTTCGCACGCGCTCGAGTTGCTCCGAGGTGGCGGCCTTGCGCTTGCCGCAGCCGTCGCAGACCACGTAGCCGTCAGCCAGCGAACCGGACAGGGCATAGAGGCCGGGCCCATGCCCGAGGTGGACGTGGCGGACCAGGCCGATGGCCTCCAGGCGCTCGAGGTTCCGGTAGACCGAGGCGGGATCGGTGGCGGCCGCGCCGCCGGCTCCTGCCGCAAGCTCGTCAGCCGTCCGTGGGCCGTCTGCGTCAAACAGAGCCTCCAGGAGGAGGCGCCGGGCAGACGATACACGCAGTCCTTGCTCGCGCACCAGGGCGATCGCCTCGTCGAGGTCGCTCGCGACAATGGCTGGAGCGGGATGGCTTGCGGTCACTTGGCGCGACTCTCTCCCAACTGCAAGTCCATCGCACTTGACACTATATGTCGAGAGCGCGTGCGTCAAGCCGCCCAGCCACGAACGTCCGAGGCTGGGGCCTATAGCGCCTAGCGTGGGACGTTCGGTTGGTCCTGCCGGCGTCTAGAGGGTCAACCGCGTACGCCTTCGACCATGCCCTCGGGCGGCGGGATCACCCACAGTCGCTCAGCGTGTTCCACGAGGTCGGCGGGCGGAAGGTCGCGTACCGAAGCAAGCTTGTCGCGCTCCATCTGAGCGGCCAGCAGCTTCCATGCGTACGCCACCTTGGCAACGCGCTGAAGCGGCCCCCAAGTGCCGACGTCGGACAGGCGCTGCGCCTGAGCGCGCGCGTTCTCCGCGGTCAGATCGCCGAAGGGCGTACCAGTGCCGCCGACGTCGACCTTGGATGAGAGCGCTGCTTCAACGCGAGACGGATCCGGAGCGTCCGCCAACCCTCAGCCCTCCCCTTCTTCGGAGATCAGGACCACTCGGGGATTCGCGGGGTCGAATGTGACCCTGCCCGCGGCGATCATCTCGATCGCCCTCGGGAGGAGAACGTGCTCAGTTCTGTGAATCGCGTCCTCTAGTGCTGCGCGGTCACGGTTTGCCGGCACCGGCAGCGGTCGCTGCAGGATCGCTGGACCGGTATCAACGCCCTCGTCCACGAAGTGCACGGTAACCCCCGTCATCTTCACACCGGCCGCAAGCGTCTGCCCAATTGCGTCCAAGCCGGGGAACGATGGCAAGAGCGCAGGGTGCACGTTCACGATCCGGTCTCGCCAGCGTTCGATGAAGGCAGGCGAGAGAAGCTGCATGTAACCGGCAAGGACGATGAGGTCGACCGCGCTCTCGGAAAGCCAGTCGGCCATTGCCGCGTCGCGCTCCTCTCTCGACGCGAAGCCGTCGCGGGGAAAGCACTCGGCCGCAATCCCTGCGTCCGCTGCGCGGTCGAGCGCCATCGCCCCCGGCTTGTCGGAGGCGACCGCGACGACCGCGATGCCGTCGCTCCCATGCACGGAGTCGAGGATCGCCTGGAGGTTCGTCCCCGTTCCCGAGGCGAGGACGGCGACCCGAAATGGCTTGGCGCTCATGAGAAGGCTCAGGCCGCCAGCTCGAGCTTCGGAAACTTCCCGCCCGTGGAGCGGATCGTGCCGGCGGCGAGCATCGCGTCGACCTCTCCTAGGAGCTCGTCGGCCCGCCAGTCATGCCATTCCCCATAGCCGGGCAGCTCGTCGTATGCGTACTTCGCGACCACCTTCGACCGGCTGCCGCGAAGGATCTCGACCGTCCGTGTCCTTCCCACGGACGGGGAAGCCTCCTCGACCACTCGCAGGATCGCGTCGCGTACGTCTTCGCCGCCTTCGGCCGAGGGCGCACGCTTCGGCTTGGCCGCGAGCTTCTGGGCGGCCAGCGTCTCGAGCGGACCGTCACAGACGTCGCAGCATCGCCCGGTAGACCGAGCGGCCGAGCGATCGCCGAAGTGCCTGAGGATCGCGACGCGCCGGCATCCCTCGCCATCCACGAACCCCCACACGGCGCGGTACTGCGCCCACTTCTGATTCTTGGCATCGGGATCGCCCGTCTGGTTGATGAAGAAGACGTGAAGGCCCTTGTCCTGCCCGGAAGCGAGGAGCACGCAGCGCGACGGCAGGCCGTCGCGGCCGGCCCTTCCAGCCTCTTGGTAGTAGGCCTCGAGGGAGGACGGCACCGCCTCGTGGATCACGGTGCGCACGTTCGCTTTATCCACACCCATTCCGAAAGCGTTGGTCGCGACCACCACGGGCGCCTCGCCCGACATGAACGCTCGCTGGGCCTCCGCGCGGGGCTCACGGTCCAAGCCGGCGTGGTAGGCGGGCACGTGGCGGCCGAGCTCGCGGCTGAGGCGCGCTGCGGTGGCCTCCGTGCGCTTTCGCGTCCCCGAATAGACGATTGCCGGCAACGACTCAGGTGCCGAGAGGAGCGCAGACACCGCCTGCTCGCGAGCCCGATCGCCCTGGATCGAAACGATGTCGTAGGAGAGGTTGGGGCGCTCGAAGCCGGTGACGATCTTGACCGGCTCTTCAAGGCCGAGGCGCTGGACGATGTCCGCGGAGACCCGGGGCGTAGCGGTGGCCGTCGCGGCGAGGATCGAGCGAACCCCGAGGCGGCGCGCGATCTCGCCAAGCCGGTGGTACTCGGGGCGGAAGTCGTGGCCCCACTGGCTCACGCAATGCGCTTCGTCGACGACAAAAAGGCCGATCCGGCCCTTGATCTTCTCTCCGAATCCCGGAGCCCAGAAGCGCTCTGGCGCGACATAGAGCATTCGCGCCTCGCCGTCGAGGGCGCGCCGCAGAGACTCCGCATTCTCGGAGGAGTCGCGCTGAGCGTTGATCAACTCTGCGCGGGAGCCGAGACCTTCAACCTGGTCCTGCATCAGCGAGACGAGCGGCGAGACAACCAGGGTGAGCGATTCCGAGTCCTCGAGGGCAGGCAGCTGGTAGCAGAGCGACTTGCCGGCGCCGGTCGGCATCACGACGAGGACGTCGCGGCCGTCCATTGCAGCCTCGATCGCCTGTTCCTGGCCGCGGCGGAAGTCGGGGTGGCCGAAGTGGCGCTTGAGCGCCTCGGCAGATCGGGAGACCTCGCCAGTGGCTGTGGCGGGTGCGCTCAACGGACCGGAATAGCCGCGATGTCCTCCAGCGCGAACTTGCCGTCCGCGTCGGTGGGATCGCCCAGCGGGTACTCGCCCGTGAAGCAGGCGTCGCAGTGCGAGGAGCGCGGTGTCCCCACCGCTTCGTAGACGCCTTCGAGGGACAGATAGGCAAGAGAGTCCGCTTGGAGCTCGGCCGCGATCTCCGCCTCCGTTCGCTCGTGAGCGATCATCTCCTCGCGCGTGGACATGTCGACCCCGTAATGGCAGGGGTTTCGGATCGGCGGCGCCGAGATACGAAGGTGGACCTCGGTCGCACCGGCATCACGCAACATTCCGACGATCTGCCGCGTCGTGTTGCCGCGCACGATCGAGTCGTCCACGACCACCACGCGCTTGCCCGCAAGAATCTCGGGCAAGGGGTTGAACTTCATCCGCAGGCCGTGCTTTCGGAGCTCCTGGCCAGGTTGGATAAAGGTGCGCTGGACGTAGCGGTTCTTGATCAGGCCGTCGTCCTTCGGCAGGCCGGCGGCGCGCGCGTAGCCGGTTGCCGCCGGGTTGCCCGAGTCGGGCACGGAGATCACGAGGTCAGCTTCTGCGGGCGATTCGCGCCAGAGGATCTCGCCCATCTTCGAGCGCACCTCCTGGAGGACCTTGCCTTCGAGCCGGGTGTCGGGCCGCGAGAAGTAGATGTGCTCGAAGACGCAGTGGGCGCGGCGCTTGGGTTCGATCACCTGTCGGGTCTCGAGGCCTCGCTCGCCGATCGAGACGAGCTCGCCCGGCTCGACCTCGCGGACGAGCTCGGCTCCGATGATGTTGAAGGCGCAGCTCTCGGACGCGACGCACCAGCTGTCGCCGATCTTGCCGAGCGAGAGGGGCCGGACGCCGTGGGGGTCACGGAAGGCGACCACCGCCCGCTTGGTCATGATCACGGTCGAGAACGCTCCGCGCAGGCGGGGCATGACCGCCTCGACCGCATTCTCGATCGGGCGCTCCTCGGCGATGGACAGGAGCGCGCACATGATCTCCGAGTCAGACGTGCCGCGAAAGCGGAGACCCCGCTCGGTCAGCTGGTTGTAGAGCTGGACGGCGTTGGTGAGGTTGCCGTTGTGGGCCAGCGCCACCTCGCGCCCGTCGTCGCGCCAGACCGGTTGCGAGTTCTCCCACGAGCCGCCGCCCGTGGTGGAGTAGCGCACATGGCCGATCGCCATGTCGCCGTCGAGCGCGCGTAGCTTCTCTTCGTCGAAGACCTGCGAGACGAGGCCCGTCTCGCGAAGGGTCGTGATGTGGCCGCCCTCGCACGTGGCGATCCCGGCCGACTCCTGGCCGCGGTGCTGAAGAGCGTAAAGGGCGAAGTAGGCGAGCTTCGCGACTTCTGATCCAGGGGCATAGACGCCGAAAACGCCGCATTCGTCACGCGGGCCGTCGCGGCCGGGAACGCTCTGTGAGGCCCCCATCGGGGCACTTTCGGAAGAGCTCATGAGGTGCTTCGCTTCTAGTCTTTCGGGACTCGCGGAGCAGGCACGGTGCCTGAGAAGCAAGGCTAGCAATGGAGGCGGACTCAGAGTGTGTCGCAACTCGCGCGACGTGCGCGAAAGGCGGATCAGGTCAGCGAAGCGACCGCGATCCGCACGGTGAACGGGGTGCAGTAAAGGACCACTGTGTCGAAGCGGCGCAG
>JALZIJ010000173.1 GCA_030860375.1 Actinomycetota bacterium
TGGTGCGAGCCAGCGAGGCGCCGACCCGGCCGCATCCGACGATGAGGATGAACATCAGGCCGAACTCTATTCAGTGGGGTCGCCGACGGGGGCCGTCACGAGCACTCTGCACGGCGCGCGCGAGAGCACGTATTCGGTCACAGGACCGATCTCTGCCGGCCGGTGTCCGCCGATCCCGCCGAGGATTGCGCCGCCCCTGATCTTCGACGGCGGCTCGGCGCCCATCACAATCATCTCCGCCCCCATCTCGCGCGACGCCTGGACGATCCCAGCGCCGACGCTTCTCGCCCTTACCACCGTCTCCTGCGCGTCGACCGTGTCGTACTCCTCAGCCACCAGGCGCGCCCTCTCAAGAGCGGCGTTCGCCGCATCGATCCGATCACGCGGCGGCGGCGACGTAAGCGGCACCGTCAACGGCAGATCGATCACGAACACGATGCGAAGACGCGCCTGGTCGCCCGCGCGGCCTACGGATGCGGCGAGTCGCCCGGCCGTCCCGACGATGTCGTCGTCGAGCCTCGTGCCGAAAATTGGCACGAGGATGTCCGTCGCCTCGAAATTGACCTTTTGCTTCTCAAGCGCTGCCGCCGGCACCTCGACCCGCTTGGTCAGGCTCGTCCCCTGAAAGCCTTTGCGGTAGACGACGTATCCCACGAGGCCAAACGCCATCCAGCCTCCCCCCACCCAGCGCGCTTCGTCGTGATAAACGATCACGCTCAGCCAAGCCAAGGCCGTGATCACGAAGCCCGCCAGCGCCGGCAGCGGCAAAGGCGTGCCGCCAATCCGCACGTCGAGCGGAACCCTGAACGGTCGCGGCGCAGCCGGGCGTTTCGAGCGTAGTCGGAGGATCGACGCGTGGGCGATCAGCATCGCAAGCGTCGCCCCGAACGCGTAGATCCCCGCGAGGACCTCGATGTCGCCGGGAATCACTAGACCGATCGCGATGATCATCGCGATCGCGATCGCGATGTAGGGCGTCTGGCGCCGGGAGAGCTTCCCGAGCCAGCTCGGAATCTGCCTGTTCGTCGCAAGGACGTAGACGTGACGGGACAAGCCCAGCATCGCCGTCGACGCAGCCCAGACCAAAACGACGGGGGCCACGACGACCACCACCGCCTGCATCAGGTCCGAGACCCACGCCGGATCGAAGCTCTTCGCCACGCCCAGAATCGGCTCCTCGATGAACTCACCACCAAGCGCCGACTCCGGACCGTCCGGGGTTGCGATCACCGGCACGGCCATCAGCGCCACCGCCGCAACACCCGCGTAGACGATCGGAAGTAGCGCCGCGCCGACCGTGATCGCCCGTCTCAAGTCAGGCGTGTTCCAGTCAAGGTCGGGTGCAAGGTCCGAAGCCGCCTCGATCCCCGCGAAGGCCACCGTCGCGATCACGAACGCATAGATCGCGTCGGTGCCCGAAGGGGTCGAGAACAGATCCAGATTCTCGGTCAGCGCAGAGGGGTCAAGGGCCACCGCCAGCCCGACCACGATCAGCAGCACCTGCACCACGATGTCGCCGACCGCCAGCGCCACCAGCAAGCGTTGGCGCCTAAAGCCCCACCAGCCCAAGATGTTCACGAGCGCGGCTCCGATGACGATCGCGACCGCAGTAAGCACCTCTCCGCCCCCGTTGGAAAAGCCATCCCAAATCGGCGAGAGGTAATGCGGCGCCGACACCGCCGCGAGCGCCACCACGACGATGAAGTCAATGAGGAGCGCCCAACCCGCGATGAAGCTCACCAGCTCGTTGAACGCGTAGCGAGCCATGCTCGACGAGCCGCCGCGCTCGACAAACATCGAGCCGCCTTCGGCGAACGACAACGTTGCCAAGATGAACATGAGGCCGGCGCCGAGGAAGAGCAGCGGAGTCAGCCCGAGGCCGTAATCGGCGACGACGCCCAGCGAGAAGTACAACGAGAACCCGACCGCCGAGTAAGCGACGGCGAAGATCATCGCGCCGCCGGATGCACCGCGGGCCTCCTTCCCTCCGCCTTGACGCGCCTCGCTCACGTTCGATAGGAGAGGTATAGGCGGCCCGCTCCGAGCCCGCAGAAGACCAACCCGATCCAGAGGCCCGTCGCCGCAAACCCGCCACCGCGCACAAGCGTCAACCCCACGATGAGGAGGCCGAAGGCGATGATCACGACTGCCATCACGCGCGTGGCGCCGCGGTAGACCTCGTCGGGGCGTGGCGCCGGCATCCGCGCGAATCTAGTCATCTAAAGGGTCGAGGGAGTCATGACCCCGGCCCGTTCAGCCTCGGGGCTCGCGGTCACGAGGACGCGGCAAGGGCGCCTTGCCATCACGGCCTGGAGCGTCTTCGAGTACGCCGGCACCCCCGAGCGGTAGCGCAACTGCATCACGATCGCGGCCGCGCCCAGCTCCTTCGCCACCTTGACGATCACCGTCGCCCCCTGCCCCGGCCGCACCCGAACGAGCGAGCCAGTGACCCGCTGACCACAGATCAGCTTTGCCCGCTGGATCTTTGCCTGCGCAGCGCTTTCTTCGGACTCGAGCTCGGCGTCAAGCGGCAGGTGCGTCGGGACGGTGATCAGCGACAAGACGTGAATCGCCCGTCGCCGGTTCGTCGCGAGCGCCTTCGCGGTAGCGACCATCTCTTCGTCGAACGGGTCGTCTTCGAAGGCAACGAGGACGCTCTTGTACTCAGGCTCCTCCACCCCAAGCGGCTCGAGGTGCGCCACCTTCACCATCGTCGTCAGCGGCAGCCCCTGGTTGCGCCGATAGGCGACGTAGCCGATCGTCCCCACGATCATCCAGCCGCCGCCCGTGGCCAGCACCACCGGGTCGAGGGCGCACGCCACCAAGAAGGCCGCAAAGGTTCCCGCCCCGCCAAGCACCGCCAGGACCGGCACCTTGACGCCGCGGATTTTGACGTTCCCCGGCGAGAGCCACAAGCGGGAGCCGTCGGGCGCCATCGGGCGCCCTTCCACGGGCCGGAGCTTGCGAAGCCGGATCAGGGAAACGTGCGCAACCGTGAACGACAGAGTCGCGCCGAACGCGTAGATCGTGCCGAGGAAGGTTGTCTGCCCGGGCGCCATCACCAGGATCGCGACCCCGGAAAAGACGATCAGGGCTACGTAGGGTGTCTTGAACTTGGGATGGATCTGGCGAAGCGCCTCGGGAAGCTGGCGGTATTGGCCCATCGAGAACGTCAAGCGCGAGAGGCCGATCAGCGCCGCATTCGTGGCGATGAGCAAGATCACCGCTGCCAGGATCCCCACATAGACCTCGAGCGCGTTCGTCAGCCCTGCGCCCAGGCCGAGGTTCTCGACGATTCCCAACACCGGATCGTCGGCGTACTCGGTCCCGAGCTCTGTGGTGAATTCCCCATTTGAGTCCTGAGTCACCGGCAGCGCCGAGAGTGCGATCGCCGGCAGGAGCGCATAGAGGCCGACCACCGCAGCGACCACGTAGCCGGTGCCGATGGGAATCGTGCGGTGGGCGGACTTAGCCTCCTCCGCCATGTTCGAGATCGTCTCGATCCCGGTGTAGGCGACCATTCCGACCGCGATCCCGAGGGCGAAATCGCCGAAGGTGGGAGCCACCCCAAGGTCGATTTGGCTCACGAGGAGATCGCCGTCGAAAACAAGCGCGAGTCCGATCACGACCAGGATCACCTGCGTTAGGAGGTCGGCAATCGCGAGGATGAGGTTGAGGCGTGCCGACTCCTCGGTTCCCTTGATATTGAGGAGCGCGAGCGCCACGATCAGCCCGACGCCGAAGATGACGTCGCCCGGACCGTGGCCGAGCGGCTCCCAGAATACCGCGAGGTAGTGCGGAACGAAGAACGCCGAGATGGCGACCGTCACGATGTAGGTGAGCATCTGAGCCCACGCGGCGAGGAAGCTCGCGAACTCGTTGAAGGCATGGCGCGCGAAGCTCGACGATCCGCCGGCCTCCGGATAGAGGACCGTCGCCTCCACATAGCTCGCTGCCGTGAACGCGAACAGGAGCCCCGCGATCATGAACGTCACCGGCGTCAGCCCAAGCGCATAAAGGGCAACCAGGCCGAGCGCGTAGTAGATCGACGAGCCGACGTTGCCGTATGCGGCCGAGAACAGCGCCCCTGTGCCGTGGACCCTCCGAAGCGCCGCCTCCCGCGGCATGCGCTCAGCCATGCGTGGACCTATTCAAATCGCGGTCGAGTGTACGCTCGCCTCATGGCATCCGAGTTGATCCACACCTGCTACCGAATCACCGACATCGACGCTTCCGTCGACTTTTACGAAAAGCTCGGCTTCGAAGAGCTTCGCCGCATGCCCATCGGCGACGACGAGGCGACCAACGTGTTCATGGGGCTTCCAGGTGACGGCGCGCGTCTTGAGCTCACTTTCAACCACGACCAGGACGGCCCCTACGAGATCGGCACGGGCTACGGCCACATCGCGATCACCGCAGACGACCTCGACGGCACCCTCGACCGACTGGCCGAGATCGGCATCGAGCCCGAAAAGCCGCCCTATCAGGTGCGCGAGGGGGGCTCCCGCCTCTGCTTCGTCCGCGACCCGGACGGGTACAGAATTGAACTACTTGAGAAGTAGCCGACTTGAGGAGGGCGCGTCTGCCCTCCTGACCGACTGGCTTTCTCACCGACGAGCGCGCACTGGCGAATGACCTCGCTCGCATCGGCAAGCCCCTTGCGCGCTACCGGGGAGCGCATGCAGCTGGCTGGTTTGCAACAATGTTCAGCCTGGCCCCGAGAGCGCGACTACTGGCAGGGCTTGCGGTACTGGGGGCGGCCGTAGCCGCAGGGGCGCCCGCAGAGGCTGAAGAGCCGGAGCGCGAACTCGCTCTCAAGCGCGGCGGCGGCGCCGTAACGTGGGATGGCACGCTCGCGCCTGGTACCAACCAGACTTACGACGCCGCGAGTGGCGAGCCCTGCGCCGACTCCCTCGAAGACCAGTGCGATACCACGCTTCTTCGAGTCGTTGTCCCCGACGGCTTCTGGGACACGCGCGGCGGCGGCGTCGAGGTGAGCCTCACCAATTACACCGTGCCGGCCAGCGACTTCGACCTCTATATCTACAAGAGCAACGCTGCCGGCGAGCGCGGCAAGCTCGTCGCCACCTCGGCCGGCCTACCGGCCGAGGAGGAGCTGACCGAGATCCCTACGGCGGACGGCTTCTACCTGATCCAGGTCGTCTACTACGCGGTGGTGCCGGCATCGAGCTACAAGGGCACGGCAGACTTCGCGATCACCGACCAGCGCGCGCCGGTGCCGCCGGACGTCGACCGGCCACCCGGCCTTCAGGAAGTCCTCGCCAGCAATCCCCGCCGCGGCTACCGCTCCCACTCGGAGCCGCACATCGCGCAGAGCCCGACGCGGCCGAACTTGCTCGTCGCGGCGTCGAAGTTCTACAACAAAGACCCCGACTCGCTGCGCGAGTACGAATTCAAGATCGGCACCTATGTTTCGTTCAACGGTGGCCGCAGCTGGCACGACCTCGGGCAGACCGCGACCTGCCGCAAGAAGCGCGCGCGGCCGCGCAGCTGGCCCAACAATGACTGCTATCCGCGTGACAACCCGAACCGGCAGGGAACCGGCGACGAGGACAAGGATCCCGCCGAGTCGGGCCTTGGCGGTGATCGCGTCGACGTGCTATCCGAAAAGGCCGAAGAGACACTTGAGGGCGAGGTCGGCGAGATCGGCGAGGAGTCTGCGTTGCCGAGCGCCGAGCTGCCGAGTGCGGAGCGCCGCGGCGGCGACTACGGCGAGGAGTACATCACCTCCGACCCGTGGGTTCAGTTCGACGACGAGGGCAACGTCTACCTGATGGTCCTCGACTCGCCGCCGTTTCCGAGCGGCGCCGGCTGGGGCATGAGCTTTCACCGCTGGGTGACCCCATCGCGCAAGGACCTCGATCACCGCAAGCGGAGCACCTGGAGCCGCAAGATCATCATCAACGCCTACCCCGACGAGCCCCAGCAGTCGGATTTCCTCGACGACAAGAACACCTTCGCCGTCAACAACGCCGGCCCCGACCAGGATGGCAACCCCGGGATAATGGTCGCCTGCTGGGGCCAGAACATCACGACGGCGATCAAGCAGCAGACCGTGTGTGAACGCTCGACCGATGGCGGCAGGTCGTGGCCGGACGAGCCGCAGCCGATCTCCTCGCCGGCCGAGCAGCTCGTGATCGGCGTATCGGTGGTCGCCGACAACGTCGACCCAAACCGCTTTTACGCCTTCTGGTACCACTACACGCCCACGATCACGGGAGGGCCGGGGGAGTACCGGTTCGCGTTCACCGAGGATGGTGGCCAGACCTGGGTCGAGCGACCGGCTGCGGTCACCGAGGTAAATCCGCTCCCGACCCAGCTCCCCGGCTCAAACTTCCGCAACCTCTCGATCCCGATCATGTCTGCCGGACCCAACGAGGGCGAGCTTTATACGACCTACGCCGAATACCAGCCCGCATCAGCCGAGGACACCGACGAGATGCAAGCCGACATCATGCTCGTGAAGTCGACCGACGGGGGGCTGACCTGGAGCGCGCCCCAGAAGGTCAACGGCGACAGCACGGACGCCGACCAATTCCAGCCCACGGTGGCCGTCACTCCCTCCGGACAGGTCAACATCTCCTACTTCGACCGCCGCAAGGATCCGGACAACTTCTACATCGACACCTACCTCTCCCGCTCGAACGACGGCGGCGCGACCTTCACGGACACGCGGGTCTCCCACGACATGTGGGACCCGTCCCAAAAGCCGCCGATCTCCGGCTCCGGCGAGTTCATCGGCGACTACCAGGGACTCGTGGCCGACGACTGCTTCGCGCGCCCATTCGTCAACGACACGCACCTGGCAAATGGCGCGCGCCGCGACGCCGGCCTCGATCAGGGAGTGCGGCGCTCACGCTTCCAGGAGGCGATCTCCTGGCGGGTGCCGAACACGGCCAAGTTCGGGGGCCAGGCAGTCGAAGGCTGCTGACGCGGCCCCACGGCCCGTGAGGCCGATGGAGCGGTCCGCCTTGCCACCCTCGCCGGCGTCCCGGTGATCGCCCGACCCTCTAAGCGTCACCTCGATGCGCGACCCGGACGGGTACCGCATCGAAATGCTTGAGAAGAGCTAAGGCCCTTCTATGACCCTCCGCCAGCCTCATCGGCCGGATGCCGGTCTTCGGGCTCGATCACGAGCAGGTCCGACGCGGACAGACCGGCCATATCGAGGATGCGGCGGACTCGCTCCCGCACCCCTCTCAACCGCAGAGTCCGGTCTTGTTCACGCAGGCGAAGCGCGGCCTTCGCGAGGACTGCGATTCCGGTCGAATCGACGAAGGGGCACGCCCGCAGGTCGATGACGACGTGCCCAGGCCGATCTAGGATCGAGTCGACGGCCTTAGTGACCTGATCCGTAGTAGCGGCATCGAGCTCGCCGAAGATCGTCACAACCGTCCCGCCGTCATCCGTGGGTGCGATGTGAACCGAGAAGTCGGTGAACGCGTCCGGAGGCTTCCGTGCTCCTTCCATCTTGCAAGCCACTACCCGCCCGACGAATTTGCCTAAACACGCACGCGGCGTGC
>JALZIJ010000180.1 GCA_030860375.1 Actinomycetota bacterium
CGACCGTGGCGTCATCGACGATTTCGAACACGTCAGTCCGCCATTGGCGAATCCCCTCGTGTCCAACGTACGTGCCCCTGACCGGGAAATCTGGCGGGTTCGTTACCTCGACCCGCTCGTCGCAGAGGTCAAGCGACGGCATACCGGTCTCGTTGAAGGTCGCCCACCAGCGCTGCACGACTTCCAAGTTCTCCTGCGACATCGCCCGCGCAGTATCTCGCGATTCATTGTGCTTTCCATGCAAAGCGACTTAGTCGCTTCTCGTCCTAAGGCGGCTCACGACCTCCACGCGCCCCACCGGTCCGACTCGGGCACGCACCGAACCGTAAGGCGTGGCGACGCGGCGCCGCTCACGACCAATCGCTTGCCGGGGGCCGTGCGCTTGGCCCGGTTCAGACCCGCTCGAGCTGGATGTAGCCCTCCTTGCCGAGGACCGCCGTCGTAGCGGCTCTCGTAGCCTCCTTGGTGGTGCCCGGTGGGGAGCAGAGGAACTCAGCGGTCTCGCCGTCGTTGAGCTGGAGCGTTTGCTTCTCGCTCTTGGTCCAGTCGATCTTCATCTGGACCTCGTGCTCGCCGGGCTCAAGCTCAACCGTGAGCTCCTTTCCGCGCCTCAGCTTGCCCGCTTTCGTGCCATCGATCAGGACGGTGTAGGCGCGCGCTAGGTCTTGCCAGCTGTCCTTCGTTCGCCTTACCGTGATCGAAGCGGCCATCGCTTGAACCCTATCGAGGGCTCGCAGATTGCGGGCGGTCTGAGGCGTGCGAATCTACGACTGCGTCACGGTCGGCGCCTCCCGGCACCGTTTCCGGGCCTCCGACCGGAAAGTTTGCGACCTGCCGCTTCTCGTCCAAAGCGCCTAAGTCCTACGCCCCTCACGACGACCTGAATCGCTCCCAGCTAGCTGCTAGCCGGATTGCGTTGAGCCCAAGCGATGATCTCCTTGGACTCTGTGACGGCCTCTCCTTCGTCGGTGACCAGCACGGGCACCAAGATTTGGCCGGTAAGTCTCCTGACCTGGCGGCGCCCTGGGGTCAGGTTGAAAAGGGTCGGCAGGGCTTCCCAGCCAAAGGATCGGACGACCCGCGGGTTGTGACCAGCGTTCAGCAATGCTTTATAAGCTGCGCCACACGGGTGCGTTTCGGCCCGGCGAAAGGGCCAGGGTGTGGACCGGTTCCACGTGCCCCAGCAAACGAAGAGCTTCATATGCCGAATCGTAGGGTCACGGCGGCAGAGTTAGGTGCTTTCGTACAAGGCACTTAGCGCTATTCGTCCAAAGCGCAATAGTCGCCAGGCTGTGCCCGCGCCCTGCGATGCAGTCGCTAAGTGTCTTTGCGGCAAGGTGCAGGCGCCTACTGAGAAACCGTCCCGGTGAACGTCTCGTGGCCTTCCGTCTGGCTATCGAACTTCGCCTCCATCTCGCCGCTCGCCTGCAATCCTTCGTAGGCGCCGGTGCTGCTAAGAACCTCCCATGGGCCTTTTTGCGTCCGATTGGAAGGCTCGCCGGGTGAGAAGCCGATCTCCAAGCTGCCGTCGTCGCACTCGATCGTCTTCTCGTTGAAGAACTGGCCGCTTCCCGGCTGGTCACTGAAGGTGCCACCGGGACAAAATGGCGAGCCACCGATGGTGGACTCCTCCAGGATTTCGCCCCTTGGGGCTTCGTTCAGAGGGAAGGTGAGGTGTGTCTCGATCACGATCTCCTCCGTCGACTCGGCAGGGTTTCCGGAAACGTCGCTTTCGTCGGCATCATCGTCGCCGCAGGCCGCGAGACCGAGTGCCGTGACGGCCAGGGCCACCGCGAGCAAATGAGCCGAGTGCGGGGCGAAGGACAGGCGGATAAGTCGACGGCTACCTCGGTGCATTACGGACTCCCCCTCTTTGGCCGCGGGTCATGTGGCCCGCATGGCGGTAGGCCCAACCTAACTCGGCTCCATGCGAAGCACCTAGGCGCTTTGGTCCAAAGCGCTACTTCTGGAGAGCTACTCCGATAGCCCGGCGGCGTCCAGGGCTTGCCCCTGGTCGTTGAAGTAGTCGATTCGGACGATCGCCCCTTGCGCGAGCGTGTACACGACACCATCGAGCCGGTCGACCTCGATCCCGCTCGCGCTTCCGGTTGCCCGCATACGGTGCAGCACAACTACGCGGCCGTCGGGCGCGGACCGGAACTCGCGGTCTTCGAGACTCCATTCGTCCCAGCTCTCACCCCAGTCGGACATCCACTTGAGGAAACCCGCCGGACCGATGTAGACGTCCGAATCGGGAATATCGTGGTCGTGCGCCTCCGCGGCAGGACTGAAGTCGGCCACGGCGGCATCCCAGTCCTCGCGGACCATCGCCTCAACGGACCTGCGAACGATCTCCACGTTCTCCGACATCGCCCGCACAGTATCTCGCGAAAAGTTCCGCTTACCATGCAAAGCGACACTTCTCGCGAGCTGCGCTAGGAGCGACGAGAGTCGCTCGATGGAGGCGCGGGGGTTCGGGAAACGGGGCGTTTGGGCACTAGCCGCGAAACGTCTCGCTTGGCGCTGAGGGCTCCTCGCATGAGAAACCCGGCGCCTAGCAGGGATTTCCGAGATGGAGCTAGGCGGGTTCGAACCGCCGACCTCCTGATTGCGAACCAGGCGCTCTACCAGCTGAGCTATAGCCCCAAGGCCCGCTTCGAGCGGGCGCGATCAAGGCTAGCGCTCGTCGTGGGATGACGCGCGCCAACTCTCATCCACAACGGGGTAGGCGCCGATCTAGGCTTGTGAGGTGAGTTTTCGAACCCGACTTGGGCTGTTCTTCCTGCTCATGGTGGCGATTCCGATCGCCACCATCGCTGTGCTTGCCTCAGATGTGACCGGCGACTCTCAGGCGGGGAAGGCGGACGCGATGGTCTCAACGGGTCTCGATGCAGCCCTGTCGATCTATGACGAGGAAACCGCGGCAGCCAGAGTCGAGGCGACCGCACTGCTCGAATCCTCCACCTTTGTCGCCTCACTCGAGGCTGGCGACCCGGAGCGCATCCGAACCGAGGCAGCGGCTCTAACCCGCGAGCGCGGCCTCGAGTACCTGGTGGTGACGACGCCGGACGGCGATGAGCTCACGCCGATCTCGTCGGATGTCCCGATCGCGACAGCCGTGGTGACAGATCAAACGGGTGACCTGCGCGTGGTCGCCTCCGTGACGGACGCCATGACTTACGTGGAACGCGTCGAGGAGCTGACCGGTCTTCGCGTGGCCGCGCTCAGCTCGAATGGAAAGTCCGTCGCATCGGGCGGGCTCGAGACGGACGACCTGCCCTCACCGGGCGAAGCTGCGGACGCCGAGATCGAAGGAGCCGGCGCGCGTGCCGCGACGGCAGCTCTCGGCGACGACGGCTCGGCAGTCACGGTGCTCGCGCCGGTCGCATCCGGCGGATTCTTCGGTTCGCGACCGCTCGTCGCGATCCTCGTAGCGGTCTTCCTAACGATCGCACTGAGTGGCGTTGCGGTGATCGCCAGGACGATGCAGTCGCAGATCGCGGCCATGCTGGGCGCGGCGCGGCGCATCGGTTCGGGTGACTTCTCCCGGCGCGTCCCGGTGGTGGGGCGTGACGAGATGGCCGGCCTTGCGAGCGAGTTCAACAAGATGACCGACCAGCTCGAGGGGCAGATCGCCCAGCTCCGCCGCCAGCGGACCGAGCTCGACCGCTCCGTGCAACGCCTCGGCGAGGCGTTCGCCGCCGGCCTCGACCGTGAGTCTCTACTCGGCATCGTGGCCGAGACGGCGCTGGGCGCCTGCGACGCCGAGTACGCGCGCGTCTCGCTCGAAGACGGGACCCTGATCGAGGTGCCGGAGGGCTTCACAGGCGCCGCTCGTGACGCTGCTGTCGCCGGCCAGAAGCGCGCCGACCGAGAGGGCGCAAAGGTCGATGTCCGCCGCGACGATGGATTCGCGCTTGCGGCACCGCTCAAGCGCCTGATCGACGGCGAGCGGGTCGGCTCGCTGACGATCGGCCGGCGTGGCTCGGCGTTCGGCGACGCCGACCGGGAGGTATTCCTGTATCTGATCGGGCAGGCCTCGGCTTCGATCGAGAACATCTCCGCGCACGAGCGTGTCTCGGAGCAGGCGGTGACCGATGAGCTCACCGGGCTTCCGAACAACCGGGCCTTCCGCGAGACGATCGACCGCGAGGCGTCTCGCGCCGAGCGCTTCGGGCACGAGCTCTCGCTGATCCTCCTCGACATCGACAACTTCAAGTCGGTCAACGACACCTGCGGTCACCTTCAGGGCGACGAGGTGCTCCGCGTGATCGGAAGGCTTCTTCTCGACGAGCCGCGCGCGATCGACGAGCCCGCGCGATACGGCGGTGAGGAGTTCGTCGTCGCCCTTCCCGAGACCGGCACGGACGGAGCGGTTGAGCTGGCCGAACGCCTCCGCGAGCGCTTGGAAGCCGAGGAGATCCCGCTCCTCGACGGCAGTGGAGCGCTCCGCGTCACCGCCAGCTTCGGCACGGCGACCATGCCGCTCTCTGCCGCGACCGTCCGTCAGCTTTTCGCTGCCGCCGATGACGCCCTTTACAAAGCCAAGCGCTCGGGCAAGAATCGTGTCGTAACCGCTCCTGCGCGCGTCGGCGTGGGCTCCTAATCACTGCAAGCGTCCTCCATTTGTCGTAGTTTCAGCGGCGATGGGAATCTTTGACGACGCGATCCGCGAGCATCTCGAGCTGAAGCGCCAGATCGGCGCGGACGAATCTGAGTTGAAAGAGTTGGAAGACGAGGCTTTCGGGCCGCCTGCTCGCCCCGGCGACCCCGACTTTCCGGCCTCGACAAGCGAGGAAGCGGCAATCGAGGATGGCGGAGGTGAGGCCCCGGGTGGGGCGGGCGCGGAGGTGCCCCCTGGACAAACCCCGGTCGATGCGGTGGTGGATGCACCCACGGACGAGCCGGCGCTGAAGCCTCTGGATGAGGTGGTCGCTGAGCCGGTCGATCCTCCGGCCGAGCCCGAGGGTGGCGAGGTCGCACCCCCGGAGGTTGACGCCGCGAGCGGCGTGTTCGACGCGGAGGCCTCAGAACCAGACCCGCCGGACGCGGACTCCAGTTTTTCGACCGCCGAGCGCGAGGCGATCGCAGACCAGCCCACGGTTTTTTTCGAGCAGGCGCCGCCCGCAGAGCTCGAGCTGGGCGACCTGGAGCTCGACTTCGACGAGGAGATCGAAGAGGTCGGCGGCTCCCTCTCGGAGCCTCTGAGTGACGAGCAGCCGCTCGCTGTCGAGGAGGTTTTCACCGAGGAGCCCGCCGAGGTCGCCGAGCCGCCACATGAGGTCGAGCCGGCGCCGGCCGAGCCGGAGACGGAGGCACCTGGGCCGGAGCCTCAAGTCTCTGCAGAGCCGGAGGCCGAGGCGCCGCCAGGCCAATCCGCCGAGCCGGTCACAAGCGACGCGGCCCCGCCCACCGAAGCCGCGGAGCCCGGGACCGGAGAGGACGATGTACTCGAAGAAACGCCCGAGTTCCTCCGCGACAACCCTGACGACGACGAGCTCTGGTT
>JALZIJ010000093.1 GCA_030860375.1 Actinomycetota bacterium
GACTCGCCCTCGACGTCCTCGGCGATGATGACGAGCGGCTTGCCCGCCTGCATGACCTGCTCGAGGATCGGGAGCATGTCCCGGACCGAGCCGATCTTTTGGTTAGCGATGAGGATGTACGGATCCTCGAGGACCGCTTCCATCCGCTCCTGGTCGGTGACCATGTACGGGGAGATGTAGCCCTTGTCGAACTGCATGCCCTCGGTGAACTCGAGCTCCATCCCGAAGGTCTGGCCCTCTTCGACGTTCACAACGCCGTCCTTGCCGACCTTCTCGATGGCATCGGCGATGACGTTGCCGATCTCCTCGTCCGCAGCCGAGATCTCGGCGACGCGGGCGATTTGCTCCTTGCCGGAGATCTCCTTCGACTGCTTCGAGCGGAGGTGCTCGACGACCTGGTCGACCGCCTTCTCGATGCCGCGACGGAGTGCAAGGGGATTAGCTCCCGCTGCCACATTCTTGAGGCCGGACCGGACGATGGTCTGAGCGAGCAGCGTCGCGGTCGTCGTGCCGTCGCCGGCGACGTCGTTGGTCGCCGTGGCAACCTCGCGGACGAGCTGGGCGCCCTGGTTTGCGAAGACGTCCTCGATGTCGATCTCGCGAGCGATCGTGACGCCGTCGTTGGTGATGGTGGGTGCGCCGAACTTCTTGTCGAGCACCACGTAGCGGCCCTTCGGACCGAGGGTGACCTTGACCGCGTTCGCGACCGCGTCAACCCCCTCCTGCAATGCCTGACGCGCTTCGGCGTCGTACTTCAGCTCCTTGTGAGCCATGTGAGTTCTCCTTCTTTCAGATGCGAAATGTCGAAGTGGTCAAGCCCGCGTACGGACTGACTAGACGACCTTTGCGAGCACGTCCGACTCGCGAAGGACGAGCACGTCCTCGCCGTCGACCTTGAGCTCGGTGCCGCCGTACTTGGAGTAGAGGACCTCGTCGCCCTCTGAGACGTCGAGCGGGATGCGCTTCTCGCCGTCCTCGTCCCAGCTGCCGTCGCCGACCGCGACGACCTTGCCGCGCTGCGGCTTCTCCTTGGCGGTATCCGGGAGCACCAGGCCTGAAGCCGTGGTCTCCTCTTCCTCGATTGCCTGGACGATCAAACGATCGCCGAGAGGCTTGAGCTTCATGTGAGTACGTACCTCCGTGGTTGGGTGCGATTTATCAAGTTCTTGGCACTCGATGCGGGAGAGTGCCAGGGTCGGGCCCCAGTGTAGTGAACGGGTGGTGAAGAGGGGCCGATCTAAGTGACTTACGCTTAGATTCACCGTGCCGCGGAACACATCGCTAGGCTCCCGCGCATGCCATTGGTTCCCATGGTCGTCGAGCAGACCGCTCGCGGCGAGCGCTCATATGACATCTACTCCCGGCTCCTCGGTGAGCGGATCATCTTCCTCGGCCAGCCCGTCGACGATGAGATCGCGAACCTGATCGTCGCACAACTCATCCACCTGGAGTCCGAAGACCCCGACAAGGACATTTCCCTGTACATCAACTCTCCCGGAGGCTCCGTATACGCCGGGCTCGCGATCTACGACGCGATGCGCTTCATCAAGCCCGACGTCGCAACGGTCTGTTACGGCATTGCCATGTCGATGGGCTCGCTGCTTCTGACCGGCGGCGCCAAGGGGAAGAGGATGGCGCTCAAGAACTCGCGCATCCTGATCCACCAGCCCTCCGGTGGATTCCAGGGCCAGTCGTCAGACATCGAGATCCACGCCCGCGAAGCGCTCAACCTGCGCGACAAGATCGACGAGATCTACGCGCACCACACCGGCAAGCCCGTCGAAGAGGTCAACCAAGACATGGAGCGCGACCGCTTCTTCAAGGCCGAAGAGGCCATCGAGTACGGGCTGATCGACGGCATCATCGAGTCGCGCGACCTGGGTCCGCAAAGCGGCAGCTCGAACGGCGCCGGTTAGGCGTTCACCAGAAGTCTCGCGCCCAAGCGCCGTCCAAGGCCTTCGCCGCCGTTTCGCATGACCCAGTCGTGGTTTGAGCGCAAGATGGGCTTTGCGAGTGGGCCGAGGGCGTTCATCCACGGCTTCTGAGTGCGGACGTTCCAGTCGTAGACCACCGCCGTCGAGTTTCCTTCGGAGAAGAAGCGCCAGAGGCCGGAACCCGAGAGCTCGCCAGATGCGTCGCCGCCCAGCGCAAAGGGGCGCCTGACGACGGTCGAGACGATCTCGAAGCGCACGGTGTAGGGCAACCGCGCGCGCCACTCGTAGACGCCCCGCTGGCCGATGCCGTCCGCGTCGCCGTCGGCGAGCCGCTCCGTCCTGATGACGCCACGCCACCACTCCGGCCACCTCTCGGACTCGTACACCGCGTCCCACACACGCTCACGGTCGGCCTCGAGGACCCAGGTGGTGCTGAAGCGGTACGCGCGCACCGCCGGCTCTAGTTGCGGTGCGGAGTGCCGCCGTTGCCGAGCTGTGCGGCGGCGGGCTCGATGATCTGCGAGAAGCGCACGATCGTGCAGGTGTCCTCGAGCGTCACCTCGCGACGGTAGATCTGCTCGAGAAACCCAACCGTCTGATCGACGGAGCGGAACTCGGGATTGTCGTGCTCGATATCGCGAGGCGAGAGCTCTTTGATGCGCTTGACCTCGACGTCGTCGATCACGGCCGCGAAGATCTTCTCGCGCGGGGAATGCTGGTACCCGACGGTGATCCAGACGACCTGGCCCGCCTGATACTTGTGGGCCTTGTCGCCCAGCCGGATCGTGGCGTTCTTTCGACCCCGCTTCAGCTGGTCGATGAAGGCCGGCGAGAAGAAGTTGAGGACAAGCAATCCGGTCACGGCTGGGGGAGCCTACCTATCGGCAGCGGTGAAGCCCGACTCGCCGAGGAGCGGGACGAAGCGACACTGCGCAATCTCCTTTCGCTCGAGCTCGACCTCGCCGCTCGAGCCGTCGTCAACGCGCCTAAACGCGGTGAGAACGTCGGCGCAGTCCGTGGCGAGTGGCACCACGAGCCGCCCACCCGGTCGAAGCGAGGCCACGAGCGGCGCAGGCAGGACTGGCGCCGCTGCGTGCACCGCGATCGCATGCCAGGACCCCCCCGTCGTCGCGGCCCCATCACTCGCCAGGACCTCGGCTTCCGAGTAGCCGAGACGCGCAAGCGTCTGCCTTGCTTCGGCGGCAAGCTCCGGCACCAGCTCGTGCGAACGGACCGAGCCGCCAGGCCTTACGAGTGCCGTGATCACGGCGGTCGAGTAGCCGGTACCGCCGCCGACATCGAGAACGTCCTCGCCGCCACGAAGCTCGAGCGCTTGGCAGATCGCCGCGACCACCCATGGCTGCGAAATCGTCTGCCCGTGGCCGATCGGCAGCGCGCCGTCGGCGTAGGCCTCGTCCCGCACGCTCTTGGGGACGAACTCCTCGCGAGGAACTGCCCCCATTGCGGTCAGCACACGCTCGTCAGCGATGCCGCGCGCGCGGAGCTGATCTTCGACCATGGAGTCGCGGAGTGCGTCCATGTCCTGAGATGTACCCCGGATACTTAAAACAGCACCTGCTGCTCGCGTCGCCGTTCGGCGACACGGCAGATCTATTAGAAGATGTAAGCGCGCAGCCGGCGAGGTTCGAGGATCGTGACTCGGCCGCGGCCAACCGCCACGACACCCGCCCGCTCGAGCGTCGCGAGGAAGCGAGAGACGCTCTCTCGAGACGTGCCCGCCAGCTGTGCCAGATCCGCCTGAGTCATCCGGACGGTGATGCCGTCGCGATCCTCAGGTATAGATTCCTCGGCGACGAGCTGGTTGAGGACTCCCGCCACCCGGCTCGGCACCGTTTGGAACGACTGGCGGGCGACCCGCTCGTTCGTCTCGCGAAGGCGCCGCGTCAGGGCGACGATCAGCTTCGCGGCGATGTCGCCGTGCTGGGCGATGACTCGGCGCATGTCCATCGCGGGTAGAGCTAAGAGCTCGGCGTCCGTGAGCGTCTCGACGCTGGCTGAGCGCGAGCCGCCGTCGAGCATCGCCAACTCGCCGAAGAAGTCGCCGGCGCTGAGGGTCGCGAGCGCGATCGCGCGACCGTCGGAGTGCTCGCGCGTCACCCGCAGGTCGCCGTTTCGGACGACGTAGCAGGCATCTGAGGAGTCGCCCTCATGAAAGACCCGCACACCCTTCGGGAACGAACGGGGAATCGCCACGGAAACGATTCGGTCCAGCTCGTCCGCCGACATGTCGGCGAACAACGGGACTCTTCCCAGCAGCTCAACGGTTTCGGTGTTCAACAGGGGCGCCTCGCCGCGGAGTATCCCACCGACGTCTCAGGCTTGACAGGCCGGGCACCAGTACGCCAAGCGGTTGGCGTCACCCTGCCCGCGCGAGTGGACCTTGCCGCCGCAGGTAGGACACCCGCGCCGAACGGCGCGATAGATCGCCCGAGGCCGGCGGCCTTTCGCCATCGAGATCTCCATCACCTTCTCGTTCTCGCGAACGATCCGCTCGAGCTGCTCGGGGTCGAGGTCTGAAACCATGTGCCACGGCGAGAGCCCACTCCGAAAGAGTGCCTCGTTTCGGATCGCGTTCCCGATCCCGGCGATGATGGTCTGATCCAAGAGCGCGTCGCCGATCTCACGGCCGGCGCCAAGCCGCCGAAGGCGCGCCGCCGCTTCGGCCGTGTCGAACGAACCGCCGAGCGGATCGGGCCCGAGCTGCGCCAGACCCGGGTCGTTCCGGATGCGCGATTCCGAAACGAGCCGAAGTAGCTTTCCGCCCGTCTGTGAAGCGATCCCACGGCCCGATGAAAGGACGAGCCACGGCTTGCCGTAAGACATCTGCCCGTCGGTGGTGATCCACCAGCGGCCGTTCATCCCCAGATGCGAGTGGATCACCTCACCCGTAGAGAAGTGTGCGAGGAGATGCTTCCCCCGTGCTTCGACTCGCTCCAGCACCGACCCTTCGAGGCGCTTCGCACGGCCATGGATCGGCGAGCGGGGGTTCGGCGCGTCGGCCAAGACGATCTCCTTGCCGCGAAGCGCCACATCGATGCGGCGCGCTGCGCGGTGAATCGTGTCGCCCTC
>JALZIJ010000187.1 GCA_030860375.1 Actinomycetota bacterium
CCTGGTCGGGGTCAGGGTTCACGTTCAGAAGCTCGTCGACGAAGTGGGATGTCTCGGTGAGGAGACGCATGCGCTCCGGGCCGACGACGTCGAGGCCGAGCTTCAGCTCAAGCGCGCCGAGGATCGAGACGAGGTTCGCGTTGCCGCAGCGCTCGCCGTGGCCGTTCATCGTGCCCTGGACGAGCGTGGCGCCGGCGTCCACCCCGGCCAGCGAATTGGCGACCCCGCACTCGAGGTCGTTGTGGGTGTGGATGCCGACGCTCACGTCCGGGTGAGAGCGGGCCAGCTCGTCCACGACGGTCGCCGTCGCGCTCGCCACCTGGTGAGGCAGCGACGCGCCGTTCGTGTCGCAGAGCGTGACGTTCTCGGCACCGGCCGCGACGGCGGCGTTCAGGCATTCGAGTGCATAGGCGAAATCGTCTCGCCAGGCGTCGAAGAAGTGCTCGGCGTCGTAGACGACGCGCTTGCCCTCGGCGCGGCAGAAGGTGACCGAGTCGAGGATCATGTTGAGGTTCTCCTCTTGGGAGACCTTCGTCACCTTCTCGAGATGAAGGCCCCAGGTCTTGCCGACGAGCGTGACGACGGGCGCGAATGACGAGACGAGCGTGCGGAGCGCATCGTCCTCGGCGGCCGGGACGCCGCGCCGACGGGTCATGCCGAAGGCGCAGACCTCCGCGGTCTCGAGATCGACGCCTGAGAGCAGCTCGAACAGCTCCTCCTCCTTGGGGTTCGAGGAGGGAAAGCCGGCCTCGACGTAATGGATGCCGAGGCGATCGAGGGCCTTGACGACGCGTACCTTCTCGGCGGCCGACAAGGACATGCCCTGGCCCTGCATGCCGTCGCGAAGGGTGGTGTCGTAGAGCTTTACGGGCGAGGTGGTCACTGGAGAGCCTTTCTTTACGGTACGGATCGAGCGAACTTGGGGCGCGGACAGGGCCGCGCGGGCCACGGCGTCAGGCCGTGGCGCGGGTAATTCGATCGATGCGTACGTGGCGAAGGCTCATGGGCTCTCGGAAGCCACCTTACTCGGCACTTCGACCGGGTCAAGCCATTCCGAGTACTCCGGGGCGCGCCCGTGCAGGGCGTCCTCGAACTTCGACTGCACGGCCTTGGTGATCTCGCCAGGCGAGCCGAGATCGTGGTCGTCGATCTCGCGCACCGGCACCAGCTCGGCCGCGGTCCCGCACAGGAACATCTCCTCGGCGAGGTAGAGCTCCGATCGCGAGATGTCGCGCTCCACCACGGGGTAGCCGAGGTCGCCCGCGATCTGCATGATCGAACGGCGGCTGATCCCGTCGAGGATCGAGGCGGTGTGCGGCGGTGTCACGAGTTGTGAGTCGCGGACGATGAAGATGTTCTCGCCCGAGCCCTCGCAGACGTACCCCTGCTCGTCGAGGAGGATCGCCTCGTCGTAGCCGGCGTTCGCCGACTCGGTCTTGGCCAGGATCGAGTTGAGGTACTGGCCCGAGGCCTTCGCATGCGGGATCAGGCCCGCTGGCGAGATCCGCCGCCAGGACGAGACCTTAGCGCGGATCCCGTTCTGCTTGCCCTCGTCGCCGAGGTATGCGCCCCAGGGCCAGACCGCGATCGTCACCTCGATCGGCGAATCCTTGGCGAACAGGCCCATCTCTCCATAGCCGCGGAACGCGAGCGGACGGATGTAGCAAGAGCTGAGCCCGTTTCGGCGGATCAACTCATGGGTCGCCTCGCGTAGCTCGTCGACCTGGTACTCCAGCGGCAGGTAGTAGAGACGCGCCGACGTTCGCAGGCGCTCGAGATGCTCGCGATGGCGAAAGACCGCCGGCCCGCGCTCAGTCTCGTAGCAGCGGATGCCCTCAAAGACGCCCGTCCCGTAGTGAAGCCCGTGCGAGAGAACATGGACCTTGGCGTCGTCCCAAGCGACGAACTCACCGTTCATCCAGATCCACTCAGACTTCTCCACGGGTCTCCTTGGGGTCGCTCAGTAGGCCCTAAGCAGTATGCCGGAATGTGGGTCCCAAGCCGAGGCAGGTATCTGGAAGCAGGAGGTGGTCCGCGGTGTGTCTCGGTCGCCTCTTCCGACGCGCTCATTCATTGCGCTTTGCATGGAATGTCATGACGGAGCAGCGCTGACTCCGAAATAGAGAAGGGCCTCCGCCTCACTCATTAGAACGGCGGTTGGCAACTGCTGTTCGGAGCGAGAGGAGACCCGCCGTGAACTATGTCGGAAT
>JALZIJ010000189.1 GCA_030860375.1 Actinomycetota bacterium
GGGTCAACGTCAATCCGCTCTATCTCCAGGGAAACGCCCAATCCTCCATCCCGTCAGAGCGTGAGGCTCTCGAGCGTTGGCAGATAGGCCTCGCTGAAGGTCGGGAACTGAGCAATCGTGTCGCTCAGCACGTCGATCGAGATCTCAGCCTTGATAGCCAACACAGCTTGATGAATCCACTCGCTCGCCAGCGGGCCCACGGCCCAGGCTCCGACCAGGATCCAGCGCTCAGCATCCACTAAGAGGCCGAGTTCCCCGCCGATGCCCTTCCCGTAGGTCTCGGTTCGGGCCACGCTCATCAGGTCGGTGCTCGCGTGGCGCACCTGGATTCCTTGCTCGGTCGCCTGCTCGGCGGTCAGCCCAACGGCGGCGATCTCAGGATCACAGAAGACAACACGCGGTACCGCTCGATAGTCAGCGCGGGCAGGCTGGCCGGCAATGTCCGCGCAGGCAATCCGGGTCTGATACTTGCCGACATGTGTGAATAGCGAGACGCCAGTCACATCTCCAACTGCCCACATGCCATCGGCGACGCGACAGCGCTCGTCGATCGGGATCTCGCCGCGATCGCCCAACTCGATCCCAAGCACCTCGAGTCCGAGGTCTTGGGCGCGTGGCCGCCGTCCGGTGGCGACGATTACCCGCTCGGCCTGGACGCTCTCCCCTGAGTCGAGCGCCACGGTGCGCCGTTTGCCGTCGAGAGTGACCGCCGCAGCGTGCTGGCCGAGTCGCAGCTCGATGCCTTCCGCCTGAAGAGCCGCGGCGATCAGCTTGCTGACCTGCGGGTCCTCGCGATCGATCAGACGCTCAGTGCCCTGAACGATCGTGACCTCAGCTCCGTAGCGGCGCAGCATCTGGCCGAGCTCGATCCCGACCGGCCCACCCCCGAGGACGATCACTTCCTGGGGAATCTCTCTGAGGGTGGTCGCCTCGCGGTTGGTCCAGTAGCCCGCTTCCTCGAGGCCGTCGATCGGCGGGATGACTGCTTCGCTGCCGGTGGCGATGACGATGCGCTCCGCAGTTAGCCGGCGATCATCGACCGTGACGACGCCCGGTGCATCGATACGCGCTTCACCCTTGATGACGGTGACGCCGGACTTCTCGTAGCCCGCGATGGCGCCCGAGTCATCGAGGTCGCGGATCATGTAGTCGCGGTACCTAACGATCTCTTGCCAGTCGGCCTCGGGCTCGTCGAGGCCGGCGACGCGGCGAGCTTCAGCCTGAGCTTCTGGGGCCCGCAGGAGGGTCTTCGACGGGATGCAGGCCCAGTATCCGCACTCGCCGCCGACCAGCTCGCGCTCCACCAGGGCGGTGTTAAGTCCCTGCTTCAGTAGGCGGGAGGCGGCAACTTCGCCGGCCGGGCCGGCGCCGATGACGATTGCGTCGAATCTCTCACCCATCACTGAGAGGTTGCCCGGCTTCTGATCGCCTCGACGATCCACTCCTCGGGCGGTAGGCCGGACGTCTCCTCACCGGAGCGGTAGAGGCGGCACTTCAAGCCATAGTCGCTGCGCTCCGCGGCGCCAGGATCGATGTCCTTCCCGTCTATGCGCACCGTAGGAGAACCGAGGAAGCGTGCCTTCTCCGCCGCCTCGAGGGACTCCACCGAGCGCAGCTCGATCTCGTCATCTACGCCCTCACTCGCGAGCAGCTCGCGCACCCTCGGAAGCAACGTGTCGTAGCTTGGGCAGCCATCGAAATAGAGGAGCTCGATCCTCATAGTTCTAGCTGCGCCAACAGCTGATCAGGCCGCTTCCGGAACTCGTCAACACAGCACGGGCAGCGGCAGAAGTGCACTTCCTGCTCTTCGTGCAAGATCGAAACAAGTCAACGTCTTCGGCTTCTCCGACCGGCAAGTCGTAGGACAGATGGGGCTCATCGTTTCGGCTTCTCGCGATACCGGCGCACGATGAATGCCAAGCAGGCCAGGATTACAGCTGCCGCCAGCACACCCCACCCCAAGGCGACTCCCAGCGTGAGTCCGCCGATCGCTCCTACTGCGAACGGCAGCAGAGCGCAACAGGCGATCATCGCGCCGACTGCTCCGATGCCGGCTAGGCCGTCGCGCATCAGCAGGGGCCGTCCACGGCTGAGCAGACGGCAACGTGGTCCGCGTTATCGGCGAGCAGCGCCCGCCCCAGCGCCAAGAGCTCGGCCACGCGCTCATCGGCGACTCGGTAGTAGACAGTGCGGTGCTCGCGCCGCGTTTCCACAAACCCGCACCAGCGCAGGCAGGCCAAGTGCTTGGAGACCTGCGGCTGCGGTAGGCAAAGCTCCTCGACCAGC
>JALZIJ010000094.1 GCA_030860375.1 Actinomycetota bacterium
CCGGCAGCCCGGCGGCTTCGAGGGCTTCGGCCTCAGCGCGAAAGACCTGCCACCAGATGCACTGGCCGCGTCGCCACCGGCAGGCCAGCCAAGCGTTGCCCTCGAAGGGCAACTCGCTGCCCGCGCCGTGGCCAACAGCACTGAAGGTTGCGATGGTCACATCTTCCAGGTCGCGCATCTCGACCACCTCGAGTTTGTAGTCGGGAAAGGTTTCGCGCCAGTTGTCCCACCACCGGCGGATTCCGTCATGCCCATGGAGCCCTCCCTCGACGGCGACGATGCGCGAAACGGCTTCGACGTCCTTACCCATCAGCGCCAAAAACGCCTCCAGGTCACGCCGGTTGACGGCGTCGAGCGGGGGAGCCGGGACTCGAACCCGGGTTGTCGGTTTTGGAGACCGACCTCATAACCGCTAGATCACTCCCCCGAGCGATAATCAAAGGTTAGTTTGTGATGCGGGCGGAGGGACTCGAACCCCCACGCTCTTTCGAGCACCAGGACCTAAACCTGGACTGTCTACCAATTCCAGCACGCCCGCGTCCTAGTCATGTTAGGCGCGAAGAGAGGTGATTCGGGAGGTCACTGCGCCACTCTGCCGCTCGCGCGTTTATGCTTGCGGGCAGGATGGAGAAAGTAGTTGCCCGTGAGGGCTACGAACTGTGGCGCCCGAACCGCGAGAAGGCGCAGTCAAAGACGACGAAGGCGATCGTCGCTTTCGTCCTGCTGGTTTCGGCCGGACTGATCGCGCTGATCGTCGTCGGCGGTTGGGAGCGGATGCAGAGTTCGATGATCGCGATCTTCTCGCTTCTCTGGGCCGCCCTCTACGTCGTCTTCGCGATCCTCATCGCACGCTGGAACCGGGGGCTTCTGCCAGTCGCCGCATCCCTCGCGGTCATCATGACCATTTTCGCCGCGGTCGCCGCCCCCGGCTGGTTCTCGCGCTCGAAGGACGGACTCGACTCCCCGCTCCTCCCCGAGGATCTCGTCGGCCTGCTCGTCGTCGTCCTCATCCCAGTTCAGATTCTGCTCGTGATCGTCTGTCTCATCGCCTTCGGGCAGGAATGGCATGTGGAAGAGGAGCGCCCCGTCGGCGGTAAGCCGCTGGCCGGCGAAGATGACGACGGCTATGACGAGGGCGAGCGCCGCTCGGCGCCCCCCTCCCCCAGCCCCGCTTAGAAGAGCGTCGCCGCTTGGCGCGGCTCGATCAGCGCGGGCCCGTCCTCGCGCACGCTGTTGACGAGGTCTGACACCTCGCGTGTCTCGAGCTCGTCTCGCGCCGGAGCGAGCAACCGCAAGAGGTCGTCCGGGGTGGCGTCCCGCGCGAGCCATCGCTCTTCGACCTCGCGGGACAAGATCACCGGCATCCGGTCGTGGATCGGGCGCATCAGGTCGTTCGGCGCGGTTGTGACGATCGAGCAGCTCACGATCGGCTCGGCGCCGCGCGGCTCGTAGCTCGCCCAGATACCGGCGAAGGCGAACAGCTCGTTGTCAGGTCGGTGCACCCAGACAGGGACCTTCCCATTCTCGTCGTGCCGCCACTCATAGAAGCCGTCCGCCGGAATCAGGCAGCGCCGCTCTCGAAACGAATCGGCGAAAGCCGGTTGCGTCGCGATCGTCTCCGCTCGCGCGTTGATGAGCGGGCGGCCCTTGCGCTCCGCAGCCCACTTTCCCGGCACGAGGCCCCACCGAAGCGTCCCGATCTCGCGTTCCTCGGCGCGTTCGCGCACCGCAAGAACGGGATCGGTCGGCGCGATGTTGAACCGCGGGTCCTCGTCGATCTCAGCGGCCTCGTTGATCCCGAAGCGCAGCCTGAGACGGCGCGGGTTCGGGTTTGCGAGGGTGAAACGGCCGCACATGGCTACGAGATACCGGAGGTGGGACTCGAACCCACACGCCCACTAGGAGCAATTGATTTTGAATCAATAGCGTCTGCCAATTCCGCCACTCCGGCCTCTCTGGCGAGAATACGCATCCGACCAGCGATAATCCCGGCGTGCGCGCATCTCGCAGACGACGCAGGCACCAACGCCAGGGCAAAGCCTCTGCCGACACAAGCCTGCAACACAACGACAAGCTCTCGGTCATTCGCGAGCTCTGTTCCTTCGAGCGCCGCCTCGCCGGCACCGACTCCGAGCGCCGCGCCGCCAAGACGATGGCTACCCGCCTTCGCGCCATGGGTCGCCGCTCCGAGCTCGAGTCGATCTACGTCCACCCACAGGCCCCGCTTATCTGGGCCGCGCACTGCATTCTCGCGTCCGCGGGGAGCGTTCTCTCGATCTCGGTCCCCGTCGCCGGCTTCGCGCTCGTTCTCGTCGCCACCACTTCGTTCTACTTCGACCTCAATACGCGCAGGCACTTCCTGCGCCTCCTCTTCTTCCGGCGCGCATCGCAGAACGTCGTATCTCGGGGCAACAATCCGGACGCGACGACCAAGCTGATCCTCGCCGCCCATCTTGACGCGGCACGCACCGGAATCATCTTCGGAAGGAGAGCGACGTCCCTGGCGCGGCGCCTTACGGGCTTCCTCCCCTTCCCCTACACCCGCATCCTCTTCTGGTCGGCCGCCGTCCTTCTACCCCTCCTCGGGGCCCGCATGGCAGGCGTAGACACGGACAACCTCGCGATCCTTCAGGTCGTCCCCACGCTCATCCTCCTGGTCGCCGCCTTCTTCCTTGTCGATTGGCGCCTTTCCCAGGTCGCGCCCGGAGCGAACGACAACGCCTCGGGCGTCGCTGTCGCCCTCTCCCTCGCGCAGGCGCTCAAAGACGAACCCGCAAGAAACCTCGACGTCTGGGTCCTCCTCACCGGCGGCGAGGAATGCGGGATGGAGGGCATGCGCTCGTTCGCCCGCACCCACAAGGACGAGCTCGACCCCGACAAGACGATCGTCCTCGCGATCGACTCCGTCGGCTCAGGCGACGTCCGCTGGGTCACCTCGGAAGGTCTCACGATCTCGTTCGAGATGGACAACCG
>JALZIJ010000214.1 GCA_030860375.1 Actinomycetota bacterium
GTCTATCTCCTTGTTGATCGCCATCGCCGGCTTGAACCGATCGGGGCCGACACAGACGCCGACGACGACGACGCGGGAGAACAGCGGCGCGCCGTCTATGACGCTCTCGATCATGCGGGGCACCCCGACGCACTCGAAGATGACCGGGTGCTTCGGCGCGGCGCCGAGCTTTTCGGCAAGGCGCCACGTATGCCACCAGCCGACGGGCAGGCGGCCGAGCTTCTCGCGTGTCCCGACGGCGAGCTCGAGCACGGACGGGATATCGAGGAGATGGCCGTGTCCGTCGACGGCGGCGAACGGGGACGCCCCGGCCGGGTCGACGACGACGTCCGCCCCACAAGCCTTCGCGAGCCCGCGACGCGCCGGCGAGAAGTCGCTTGCCACGACCGTGCGCACGCCCTTGGCCTTGAGCATGAGGATGACCCCGAGGCCGACCGGCCCGCATCCGACGACGATCGCGACCTGCTTCTTGCCGACCTCGCCGCGGCGCACGGCGTGGTAGGCCACGGCCATCGGCTCGGTCAGCGCCGCGACGTCGGGTGCCAGGCCATTCGGCACCGGCAGCGTGAGCGACTCCTCGGTAAGCAGCTGCTCGGCGTAGGCGCCGGGTGCGTGGACGGACAGCCCGACGGTGTCGACGCCCTGGCGCCCGCGGATGAGCGGCAGGGCGACGACCGGCGTGCCGGTCGGCACGTCGCGCTTGCACTTCGGGCCGTACTCGGCGATCTCGCCGGAGAACTCGTGGCCGAAGACGACGGACTCGTGTGAGCGGCCGAAGCGGTCGTAGCCCGCCCGCGCGGCCAGGTCGGCCCAATCGTCGAGGCCATGGCGGGCGTGCAGGTCCGACCCGCAGATCCCGCAGCGCATCACCCGGAGGCGGACCTGTCCGCGCCCGGGCGTCGGCTCGGGCCGCTCGACGACTTCGAGCTCGGCGTTCTGGCAGGCGACCGCCCTCATCGAGGACGCCGGCGAGGGAGGCCCTTCACGCGTCCACTGTCCCACATCGTTCACGCGGCCTTCGGTCAGTTTCCACGGGGTAAGGGGACGTTCTCACTGAACGCCGATCGCCCAGATCACGCACGCGATCAGCAGCAGACCGCCGACGAGCCAAACCAAGAGCGTCGTCTGGGCCGGGCGCATCAGCGGCTTCAGACCATCGTGAAGCGTTCGCTGTGCACGCGACTCCGCGCCACGCCGAGCTCGGCCAAGGCCTTCTCGACGGCATCCATCATCGCGCTCGGTCCGCAGGTGAAGTACTGCAGCCGCTCACACCCGTGCGGCAGATGCCGGCGGAGCAACTCAGAGCCCAGGTGGCCGCGCTCACCCGCCCACGTCTCGTCCGCGTCGCTCAAGACGTACACCACCTCGCAGTTGAGCAGCGAGCCGTGCTCGTCGAGCTCCTCCCGGAAGGTGACGCTGTTCCAGTCGCGATTGCAGACGAACAGGTAGCGCGGCCGCTCGTCACCGCGATCGGCGAGTGTTCGCATGATGCTCATGATCGGCGTGATGCCGACTCCGCCGGCGATCAAGCCGAAGCCGGAGGCCTCGTGCCTGTCGACCGTGAAGGATCCGTGCGGCCCGTCGAGATAGACGTCGGCCCCGGGGGCGAGTGCTTTGATCCTGGAGGTGAAGTCACCGGCTGCCTTCACCGTCAGGGCGACGTGATCCTTCTGCTCCGCGCTCGAGGAGAACGAGAATGGATGGTGGGTGATCGCGAACGGGGACTGTCCGGCGATAAGCCAGGCAAACTGACCTGGCTCGAACTCGAACGGCTCCGCGCCATGGTGCTGCGGCCGGAGCACCAGAGTCCAGCAGTCACCGCGTTCGGGCTCAATCCTCTCAATCTGCCAGGCGTGTCGGCGCCGCTCCAGCGGCTTGAGGATGCGAACCCACACGAGAAGCGCGATAAACGCGGCGGACATCAGCACCCAGAGGGCCTGCTCCCATGGCTCGTCCACGTAGTAACCCACCAACAGCACATGTGTGAGCGCGGCAACCGATACGACGACTGCAAGTAGAGCGTGCGTCAACTGCCACGTCTCGTAGCTGAGACGGGTGTGCCTGCGCCAGATCGAGAGCCCGATCAGAAGGAGCAGCCCGACCGTTGCGAGAATCGCGAACCGCGCTCTCCAGGGATCCGTCTCGACGTCGAACAGTCCGAGGAACTTCGACTTGTCGAACACCAGCAGAGCCGGGTGTAGCAGGATGAAGGTGAGCGCCACGTACGAGATCTTTCGATGCAACCGGAGCAGCGCATCGATGCCGAACGGCGCCGCTACGCGCTCGAACCGCGCGACGAGCGCAAATTGAAGGCCGATCATCGAAAGGCCCACGAATCCGAGTGCGACCGACAGGTTGATCAAGAACCCCCGTCCGGGGTCGAGATCGATCAGGGCGAAGATCAGCGGAGCCACGGCCACGCCGAAGTAGACGGCGACCCATGCTCCCCCGCGCACGGCGAACCTCATCGGATTGCATTCTTGCGGACTGCGACTGGATTTGAACCGCCGACCGCTCGGCCCCCAGCCGGGGCCCACGATTCCAGCTATCCCCAACCCGGGCGTGGAGCGACCACATGGCTCGCCCGCCACAACCTCGGGGACCTGGACTACGCGTCGTCAGCCGCTACCCGCCCGTCGACGGCCCGATCACCTTGACCCGGCGGATCGTGGCCGTGGGCGTGAAGCCTTCGCTGTCGCAGCCTCGCTTCAGCTTCGTCACCTTGCCCTTGACCCTGACCTTGTCAGAGGCCTGGGCATCTTCGGGACCGGAGCGGTTGACGTACCTGATCCGCTCGGAATTGGCCGTGTAGGTCTCGCCGACCGTCACGAGTCCGCTCCGTCGCGCGTGGCGGTTGGCCTTCGTAACTGTGAGCGTGACGCTCTGCGCATCGCCGCCCACAAAGGTGCCCTTGACGACGAAACCGACCTTGCGGACCTTCGAGCACTTTTTGGCTTGGCCCGTGGCCTTGCCGTTGCGAGATTGACCGTCGGCCTTACCTCTGGCGTGGTCCTCTCCGTGTCGTGCCTGTGCTGTGGAGCCGCCGATGAGCGCGGCGACGAGAGTTGCGACGAGAGCGATCCGGTTGAGCGGCATGAAACTCCTCTGAAGGCTGGGGCGACCCGCGCAGAAGGGCCTTTGGGTTCCACTCGACCCGGTCCGCCAATTCCTTTAGCCGCGCCGGCCCAACCCGGCTTGTGCAGGCTCGGCGCCCAAGCCCCGGTCGGTCGGAGCCCCACTCCGAGCTTGGACGCTTGGACTTCCCGCGCTAGCGGATTGTCAGCGGCGTGCCGACCGGCATCAGACGGGCCAGTCGCCGGATGCGGTGATTGCGCATCCGAATGCAGCCGTGCGAAATACGCCCTGGGATCAGGCTGGGCTCGTTCGTCCCGTGAATGCCGATCATCCCCCCGCCAGGCCAATCCGTAAGTACGGGCGAGCGAGCGTTCGTTCCAAAGGCGATTGGACCGTAAACCGGCGAGTTGAAGCCGGCGACGCGGCTGCGGATGTAGAACTGCCCGCGCGGGGTCGGCCAGTAGGAGCGGCCGATCCCGAGGCGCGTCCGGAAGATGACCTTCCCACCCCGACGCAGGACAGCTTCCGTGTGCCGGCGACTGATCTTGAGCCAGGTTCGAACGCGCCGATAGTTGCCGAGGGCCCCCCGTCGCACCCAACCCGTCGAGCCATTCGGTCGGATCGGAAGACGGACCCGCGCCCACAGCCGTCCCCTGGGGTCACGCCACTCTTCGA
>JALZIJ010000222.1 GCA_030860375.1 Actinomycetota bacterium
CGCGGTGGCGGGCGCCAGTCCGGACTACGACCGCGAGGGCCACGATCACGACAGCCACGGCCGCGCTTGCGCTCTGCGAGCCGTCGCCGACGTAGGCGAGGCCCGCAGCAAGGGCCGCGGCCCACACGATCGTGGCCACCAGCGCAAGGGCGGGATGGGCGCGCAGGATCGCGCCCAGGAGGACCGCGGCGGCGGCCAGGAGCGCGAGGCCGGCGAGAGCGGAGGGATCCGTAAAGCCTCCCAGGACGTCGCCCGCAGCCGACTCCGCCGACGTCGTCCACCCTTCGGGGGCCTGTGGCGAGATGCCAAGCCGGTCGCCGAACCCAAACCCCACGGCGGAAAGGAGATACACGGCGAACGACAGTGCCCCGAGGACGGCCCGCTCGCGCGCAGTGCGGCCGCAGAAAGCGATGAGCGCGGGCGCTGCCGCGATTGCTCCTGCTGCTCCCAACGGCGCTGCAGCGAGAGGCAAGAATGCGTGTCCTGCGCTGGTGGCCGTCGCAACCGCGGGCAACAAGACAACCGCGAGCACGAGCGCAAGGCCGGGCAGTCCGGCCGGACCCGCCAGCGCTGCCAACGCCGTCCCTGCCCCCACCAAGCCGAAGACTCGAGCGAACGACCGCCGCGGCATGGGAGAGTCGGATCCGTCGGGCGATGGGACGGCGGACTCGTCGTCAAGCTGAGGGACAACTCGGGCGAGCTCTGATCGGAGTCGTTTGATCGACGGCCGGTTGCGTGGATCGGCTGCGAGCGCGGCATCGATCTGAGCGACGAGCGCGTTCGGCAAGTCAGGCCGGATCAAGCCAAGCGATGGCAGCGGCTGGCCGATTTGGCGAGCTGTCTGTGCGGGCGTGCGACGAGCGACGGGGTTCTCACCTGCCCACGCCTCGAATAGGGTGAGCGCCAGCGAGTAGACGTCCGCTTCGGGCCCGGCGTGATCGCCCTCGGCCTGCTCGGGCGCCATGTAGGCGAGCGTCCCCACGACCTCGCCCGTCGACGTCAAAGCGGGCGCTCCCGCGACGGCGGCGATTCCGAAGTCCATGAGCTTCGCTCGACGGCCCTGCGTGCCGAACGGTCGCACGATCGCGTTCTGCGGCTTTATGTCGCGATGGATGACTCCCCGCTCATGGGCGTGTGCAAGCGCGTCGCAGAGGTCCGTGCCGATTTCAGCGACGTCGCGATCCGAGACGGCGCCGTCGCGCGCGACCCGGTCGAGGGTCTGGCCCGGGACGAGCTCAGAGACGAGGAGCGCGTGACCGTCGCGCTCGCCCAGCTCGTAGAGCGTCACGATCGCAGGGTGGTTCAGCCTTGCCGCTGCCTGAGCCTCGCGAAGGACGCGCTCGGCGCCGGCGGTCTGGATCTCCTTGATCGCGACATCGCGCTGAAGGCGCTCGTCGAAGGCGCGAAAAACGGTGCCCATCCCCCCGGAGCCGATTCGCTCCTCGACCCTGAACCGCCCCATAACGAGTTCTTCTGACACTTCGAATCCTGCGTTCGACGGGCTCGCGAGCATTCCTTCGCCCGCAACTGACCGCGCGGGCGGTAATACTCACCTGGCGTGGAAGCCTCGCAACCTGACGACCCGCTCGCCTCGCCGCGGCGGCGCGCTCCTTCGCCTGAACGCCGCCGTCGCCCGCCGCCGCCACGCGAGCCTGCCGGCGACCTCCTGAAGCGACGCCTGATCGCGCTCGGCATCGGCATCGTTGTCCTCGTCTTGCTCCTGCTCGCCGTGCGCGGCTGCCTGGATGCCCGCAAGGAGCGCGCGTATGAGAAGTACTTGTCAGACCTCGAATCGCTGGTCTCAACATCGAGCCAGCTCTCCGCGCAGTTCTTCGAGCGCTTCCGCGACCCGGGCGACGCCACCGAGCTCGAGTTTCAGGCCCAATTGGGAGCGAGTCGCGGAACCAGCGAGGATGTGTTCAAGAGGGTCGAAGGCCTCGACACGCCCGACGAGCTCTCCGACGCGCAGGCGGATCTCGAGCTGGCCTTCGAGCTCCGACGCGACGGCGTGACCTCGGTCGTCGAAGAGACCGAGGCTGCGCTCGGCGACCAGGGGGCTCAGGAGGCGTTAAATCAAATTGCAGCGGACATGCGCCAGTTCCTTGCCTCTGACGTCCTCTACTCGAGGGCCAAGGCGGAGATCGAACAGGTGCTGGACGACGAGCAGCTCCCAGGCGAAGTGCCCGAGTCGAACTTCCTGCCGGAGCCGATCGACCTGTGGCTGGACAGGCTCGAAATCGCGCGGCTCCTCGCTCAAGTCGCAGGCGAGACGGGGGCGGCGGGAGACGCCACGCGCGGCACCGAGATCTCCTCCGTCGTTCTTCGCCCGGGAACCGTGCTCACCCCTGACACGCTCAACACGCTATCGCGGGTTCCGACAGAGGTCGAGGTCGCGGTCCTGAACGGTGGGACGACCAAAGAGGCGGACGTTCAGGTCTCCTACGAAATCCTCGGCTCGACGGAGCCGGTCCTGGGCGAGACGCCGATCGCGCGCATCAACCCCGGCTCGGAGGCATCCGCCGTGCTTCCCGTCGCAGGCGAGATACCTGAGGGCGACGAGCTCACGCTGATCGTTACCGTGTTCCCGGTCGCGGGCGAGACGATCGTCGACAACAACGAGCTAGCGTTTCAAGTCGTGTTCGGCGGCTAGGCCTAACGCCCCCGGCTAGCTTTCGCCGCCATGCCGCTCTCCGTCGCCTTCCTCGGCCCCGCCGGGACCTTCTCGGACGATGCCCTGCGCGCCGTGGGCGCACGGGCGCTCGCGGGCGTCGAGCCACGGCCCGCGCAAACGATCCATGACGCGGTCATGGCGGTTGCCGCCGGAGAAGCCGACCGCGCGCTCGTCCCCTTCGAGAACTCGATCGAGGGCTCTGTCCGCCCGACGCTCGACGCGCTCGCGTTCGACGCAGAGAGTGTCTCCATCGCGGGCGAGCACGACCACGCGATCTCGCAGGCGCTGATCGCCCGCTCGCAAGTTCCGCTTGACGAGATCGAGGTCGTCGTAAGCCATCCCCAGCCGAGCGCGCAATGCGCGCGCTTTCTTCGCGAGGAGCTTTCCCAGGCCGAGGTCCGCGGCACCGATTCGACCGCCGAGGCGGTCCGGCTCGTCGCGGAGAACGAGGGTCTCTGGGCTGCGCTGGGCGCCGCGTCTGCCGCAGAGATCTACGGCTGCCACGTCCTGCGCGAGGGCGTCGAGGACGAGCCGGGCAACGTCACGAGGTTCGCGTGGCTGGCGCCCGAGGGAATACGGGCCGAAGGCGTCGAGGACTGGCGGACGACGCTCATCTTCTCCGAGCTTGGAGCCGACCACCCGGGTGCCCTGGTCGACGCGCTGTATGAGATCTCGAATCGAAAGGTGAACATGACCCGCATCGAGTCGCGGCCCCGCCGCTACGAGCTCGGCCGCTACATGTTCTTCATCGACTTGGAGGGCGCCGACTCTGAGCCGGCCGTAGCCGAGGCGATCGGGGCGCTTCGAAACAAGGCCGAGAACGTGCGCGTCTTGGGGAGCTACCCGGTGGGCGGGCTTCTTCCCTAGGGCATAGGCTGCCCGCCGCTCACCGCGTCTAGAATCCGGAGCTGTCATGACAGGCGTTGCGGATCCTGGCGTAAGGAAGGCGAACGGCAGAGTCGTCTCGATCTCTGGCCGACTGCACGGGGGCCGAACTCACGCGCCGAGCCGCCCCGGCGGCAGAGTGCTCGTCCTCAACGCGAGCTACGAGCCGATCAACGTTTGCACGATGCGCCGGGCGGCCGTGCTCGTCCTCAAGGAGCGAGCCGAGGTGCTCGAGCGCCGTGAGGGCGTGCTCCACTCCGAGCGGCTCGACCTGGAGCGGCCTTGCGTGATCCGCCTCGTGCGCTACGTCCGCGTGCCGCGCGACGTCCATCGCCGAAAGATCACGAGGCGCGCGGTGCTCGCCCGCGACTCGTACACCTGCCAATACTGCGGGCGCGAATCCTCAGGTCTTACCGTCGACCATGTAGTCCCGCGAAGCCGGGGCGGTTCGTCTCGCTGGGACAACATCGTCGCCGCCTGCGCGCCGTGCAACCGCAAGAAGGGCAGCCGTCTGCCGACGGAGGCGGCGATGCCGCTCAGGACGAGCCCGAAGGCGCCCGGGCCGACGGTCTTCATCCGCATCGCAAGCCCACGCGTCCCTGTCGCGTGGGAGCAATACCTGCTCGCCGCCTAGGTACCTGGTACCTAACGGCTTGCACAAATTGCAAGCGTTTTATGAGGTACCTGGTACCTAACGCGAAGGGCCGCCCCTTCGTAGCGGGGCGGCCCTTCAGTACGCATCCGATCGTGCAATTGAAAGCGGCCGGAGATTGACAGCAGGTGGGACAACTTCCCGCCTCTCATTTGGCCGCCGGCGCCTGGTTTGGATTCCGCCAGGCGGCTCGCACGTGCCACCTAGTGTTCCGACACCTCCAGAGTCCCGTAAATCATGTGAATTAGGACCACCTCCTTTCTCTGGTCCAACTATTGAAGCAAACGCCCAGGCGGGCCTCCCCGGCAAGCTTGGTGGACGTTCACTTGCCACCCAGTGAGATTCCGGCTAGTGTCCCCCCGAGAGGTCAGCGGTTAGCGCTGACAGAACACTGGGGGCGCCTCAAAGTCGGTGCCGGATACGGAGGGAAGAAGAATGGCCAGACGTGGGATCAAAGGACTCACCTACGCCAACGTGATGTCGACGATCGCCGTTTTCAGCGTGCTCGGAGGCGGCGCCTACGCTGCTTCGCAAATCGGACCGCGCGACATCGAGCAAAACGCGGTCCGCTCAAAGCACATCAAGGACTCGCAGGTGAAGACCGCAGACCTTCGCGACGGCTCCGTTAACGCCAGCAAGGTCGCCGCGGAGTCGTTGACCGGCGCCTCCGTTCTCGACGGGTCCCTCAGCGGAGCCGACGTTACGGACGACTCTCTGACCGGCGGCGACATCGCGGAGAACTCGCTGGGCATCGTTCCCGACGCCGACCAGCTCGACGGTAAGGACGCGAGCGAGTTCATGTCGAGCGACGACGCGTGGGCCTACGTGATCTCAAACGGTGGCCTCCACGCGAGCTCGGGGAACCTCACGGTCACGCATCCCGCGACCGGTGAGTACTGCGTCTTAGTCACTAGGCGGGGCTCGCACAAGGCCGCTCAGGCGACTCTTTCCGACCCGGGTGGCAACACGATCATCAGCGTCGGCACCGGTCACGGATCCGCGTGCAATCCGCTCAACACGGATACGCACGATGCGATTCCCGTGTTCGCGCGTAACCCCGCGAACTCCCCGGTCGACGCCAACTTCACCATCTACGTCCCTGCCCCGTAGGCAGTAGACAACGGACGAGGCTTGCGGCGGCCTTCCCGACCTTCGTCGGGGGGCCGCCGGGAGCGCTACCGCGCTAGCTGAAGCGCCGGGTAGATGTTCACTCGGAGGGTCCGAGGTCCTCGGGCGCTTCACCGGTCGGCTCGTCCGCTGCGAGACCGTCGACTGTTGACTCGTCGACGGGCGTGAGCTCGCCACCGATCGCATCCGCGAGCTCGTCCTGCTCCGCACCATCAATGCCGGCCGGAGTCGACGACTCGACTACGAGCGCGACCGCGCTTACGCAGTCGTCTTCCTTCATGTTCATGACCCGGACGCCTTGGGTGGCACGGCCCGTTTGGGAGATGCCGCCCGCATTGGTGCGCTGGACCATGCCGTTCTGCGAGATGAACAGAAG
>JALZIJ010000223.1 GCA_030860375.1 Actinomycetota bacterium
CAGCGAGACCATGCAGCGCTTGGGCGAGGAAATTCAGCGTTTAGCGTCACTTGCTGAGGAAGCGACTCGCGACAGCGAAGCCGCGGATCAGCGCGGCCGAGGATTTGCCGGCAGGCTTGCGGTCGCAGAACAACTGGCAAGGCAAGTCAAGGATCCGGCCGAACGGATTGGACAGCTCGGACAGACGTATGCCTCGGAACTCGTCGACAGCGACGGGATGATTCTGGCTTTGCTCGAAGGGATCGAGTCAGAGCTAGACGAACTCTCCGGCCCCGAGATGGCGGAGGCCCGCGAGCTCGTGGAAATGATCCAAGGCCTCGCCGCCGAGGCGAAACCGGCTCTCCGAGAGCTCAGCGGCTTGGTCGACGCACTAGGCGAAGCCTCCCAATCAAGCCGTAGCCTGCGGAAGCCGCTTCGGACTGCTCGCGAGGGCCTACAGGGCGTACTCGATGGGGAGGGAGTCATAGAGGAGTGGGCGCGTCGGGCATCACAGATTCCGCTTGACGAACAGGACACTGGGCCGGAGTCCTAGGCGCTGTCGAGGAGAAGTGAGAAGCTCTGTCCGTGTCTCGCTTCAAGGGGCGGCTTCGGGCTCGCGACCGGGCGGATGAGGGTCGTGCACGAGGGCTGAGGGTTCTCGCCGGGGCGGCGATTGTGGCCATGAGTGTTGTTGCGGCATGGTTCCTGTTGAGGACCGAGACTGAGCCCGACAGCAAGCCGCCGCCGGCACTGGCTTTCGTGACCGATCTTCCGATTCCGGCGTCGCAGCGCGAGCGCCTCGCACAGAGCATCAACGTCGAGGTTCGAGCGCAGCCAAGCCTTATTGGGGATTGCAATCCGGTCCGGGTTCGCGTTGATGTTCAGACGATCGGCTTGGTCCCGGCGAGCCCGCCGTTTCGCGTTCCGGCTCGTTCCCGGTTCGCGCTAACGATCGTCGGCCCTGGCACGATCCGCTCGCCGACCCTGTACTCCCATCCGATCGGGCAGCCTGACGCCCGGCTGGCTGGCGAGGTAACAGAGCGGAAGATCACGTTCCCTGGCGGTCAAGGGGCTGGCGGAACGGCGGTCACTTTGAAAGGCACCGTTGGCACTTGGCCGCGGGAGCCGTTCCCGCCTCCAATTCCGATCGAGTTTCAAGCCGACTGGGGAGAGCGGCGTTCGGGCGGCTCGTGCTTCGTCCGGCTACCAGAGCTCGTCGGCTCGCAGGAAGTGCGGGCCGTTGCCCAGGAGGCAAACGAACTTCTCGGGCCTCGCGTTCGGCGGACTTTGGGCAACGCGAGTGCTCTCGGGGCAAGCGCGCGGGTCACGGCCCCGGGAGGGGCGGTCAGCCGGCGAGCTGAAGAGACCGTCCCGCTCCCGAGCGACATCGCGAGCGCAACATGGGAGTGTCGTGTCGACCGTGGGCGCTCCTACGTCCGTCTTGGTGGCATCGGCGACTACGACCCCGTCAAGATTGTGGCCCGTGGCGGGCGGGATTGTGGCGCGGTCACCGTCATCACGAGCCAAACCGTAGAAGACCTCAGGCTGTTCTTCCTTTTCGTACTGGCAGCGTTGATCTCCCTAGGCCTGCAACTTCTCTACGAAAGCCTGTTCCCCCGCCGATAGCGTTTGACCGGCCCCGCGATCGCGGTTGCCCGGTAACTGTGCGTTCGCGCGTCGCGGAAGCGGCCTGCCGATGACCCTGCTTGGAGACGACGGTCGACCCGAGCGCTCCGGTTATCAGTGGGGCCGAGTCCTCGTCTCGAATTCCCTCAGCTTCTCCACTTCCTCGGAGAGTTCACTTCGGCGTGGGAGAATGGTGCCAGCGGCGGGCGGCTGGTCGTGGACGAAGTCCGAGCAGCGATCTATTCCCTCCTCGACCTCTGTGATGAGTTCCTTTGTCGCCTGTACGCGGCCAAAGTTCGGGGTCTTGACCTCACGCTGGAAGCGCTGCACGACCCCGCCGAAGATGCGCTCTTCGACGGCTCGCTCCCACGTCAGGCGCGCTTGGCGATAGAAGTCGCATATCTTCGTCCAGGCCTCGTCCTGTGACTCAAATTCCTCCGGCTTTGGCCAATTCTGAACCCGATCGCTTAGGCGGCCCACTCGCCGCTTGAGGCTCAGGGCAAGGAACGGCGGCTCCGCGTCGATCCGCCCTACGGCGTCTTCAATCCGCCACACGCTCTGTTGAGCGCAGAGCACTCCTTTTGCCTGCGCTTGCTCGACCAAATCCAGCATGAACGCGAGATCATGAGTGAAGATGATCACCTGACGCTCCCTCGCCTCCGCGACAAGCCGCCGGGCGATGTACTCGCGCCGCTCTTCGTCGAGCGAGGAGACTGGGTCGTCGAGGACGATGCTCCCGTCATGCTCAGCGCAACCAACCTCGGC
>JALZIJ010000224.1 GCA_030860375.1 Actinomycetota bacterium
GTGCCGAAACGACCGGCAAGACATGTGCTGCGCACGGGCTCCCCCGACGGCCACGCGACGTTCTGCGCCGCTGCCGCGAGGAGGTGGCCGCCGTCCCACTTATCAGGGACGACGCGCCACATCCGGAGGCCGTGAATCGGGCCCGCGTATAGCGGTGCGTCGGTCACCGGCGCTTGCGCCTCTCCTCAGAGGCCTTCCGGCCCATCAGCCTGCCCTCGGCCTCGAACCGCTCGGGGGTGTCGCGGAGGGTCTTGACACGAGAGGCCGAGACGATCAGTGCGTCGTGGATGCCGGCGTCGCTTGCGTCGAAGTCGAACGAGCCGCCCTGCTTGGCCATCGCGACCTTCTGGGACTCTGCCCACGAGTCCTGGTTGGCACCGAGATAGATGAACTCCCAGCCGGCCTTCTCCTTCTCGACGATGAGCTTTCGAACGTCGGCCGATGTCGTCTCGGATGCGTTCTCCAATCCGTCGGTGAGGACGACGAGGATCGCACGCCCGTTCTTGCCGACGCGCTTGTCGAGCCGGCGGATCGAGGCGACCACCGCGTCGTTGAGCGGCGTCGAGCCGCGGGGGTTGTAGTCGGCCACGACGAGGTCACACACCTCCTCGAGCGGGACGTTGTCGACTTTGACCCGGGTGACGGGCTCGGAGCCGGAGAGATCGAACATCGCGAGGCTGACGCGCGACTTGGCCTGGGCCTTGCCGTCGCGAAGCTCGGCGAGAAAGCCGTTGAACCCGGCCGTCACGGCCTCCTCTCGGCCACCCATCGAACCGGACTCGTCGATGAGGACGGAGACGTGGAGCGTCTCGTCGCGCTTAGGGGTCTTCTTGGTGGTCGTCTTCTTGGGCATGGTGGCCTCCTTTAGGCGGGTTGCTTTTCCGGCTTTCGCGTGGGCTTGGCCGGCGCGGGCTTCGCGGGACGCTCCTGGGGAACGGGCTCGGCGCGCTGCGGCGCACGGAGCGGCTCGACACGAATCGTCTTGGAGCGGCCTGGAAGTCCCATGTGCATTGGGTCGCTCGCCTGGGACGAAACCTGACGCGGCCCTAGAAAAGAGGCTCGCCCGGCCTGTGTCAGGTCGGGCCGCGCGAGGCCGACCCTCACCTCAGTGACCGTCGCTCACCAACCAACGAAGAAGGAAGTCGCAAGGTCTGGGGATGCACCCTGAGGCTTTCGAAGTCGACGGGTATCGTGTCGAACCGCTGCTTTGGAGGAGCGTCTTACGGTTGCGTCAGGAATGTGGCGCGGCCGGTGACCCGTTCGCGTTGGGGTACTTGGGTGTGAGCTTTCGAGAGAAGAAGGACTACGAGCTGGACGGGCTGCCGGACGAGCAGCTCATCGCCTACGTGGCAAAGGCCCGCCGCGCCGGCGAGATGGATGCTGCCCACTTGGGGCTTGGCATCTTCGCGAACCGCCGCTTTGACGATCTCGTCCGCCGTGCCCTGGTGAAGATGCCGAGCCGCGAGGACGCCGAGGATGTCGCGGCGCAGACGCTTCGCGACGTCTTCAAGGCAGCGTTTGACGGAGAGTCGGTCGGCGAGGCCGTCAACTTCATGAAGACTGTGCTCGCGCGCCGAATCGCCGACTGGCACGACGCCCGAAAGTCGGTTGACGCCCTGCCCGAGGAGCTCGACGATGAAGAGCGCCGGGAGCGAGATGCGGCGGTCTCAGGAGACGACACGATCCTCGTCGATCTCGACGACGTCGTCCGCCAGGTCACCAGCGAGCTGGAGTCGGATTACCATCGCCAGGTGGTGCAGGATTACGTCTTCGACGGGTACGGCGCGAAGGAAACGGCCGAGAGGGTCAATAATTCGTTTCCCGAGCTCGATCCGCCGATGAGTGACCAAAACGTGCACAAAATCGCGAGCAGGTTCCGCAAGGACCTCCGCGGCCACCTTTGAACAGATAACCCATGCCCGACGTCGAACAGCTATTTCGCGATTACGTCGCCGAGCACCGAGGCGGTGGCGACGCGGACCCTCGCGGCTATCTCGCAAGGGTCAACGGCCTCGATCGCTCCGAGCTCGCCGCGCTGATCGACTCCTACCTCGCGCGCTCGCCTGGCCAGGGTTGGAGCGCTGATGCCTTCGCCGGCTCTCCGGCCGAGCGTGTCTCGCGACAGATCGCAGCCGGGTGGGAGCTCGAGAGTCCGGAGGCTCCCGAGACCCAGGGCTGGCGCGAATTGCTCCCGGCGCTGAGAAACAGAGCGCAGGTGATGCGGCGCGAGCTGGTCGCTCGCCTGGCCGAGGGGATCGGCCACCCCGAAGATCTGCAAAGAGTCGGGGTCTACTACCACCAGATGGAGCTCGGCGAGCTCCCGGCGGAGGGAGTCTCGAATCGGGTGCTCGAGGTCCTCTCGGCGATCCTCGGCGAGAGCGCGGAGAGGCTGAGGGCCGCTGGGAGCGTCGTCGTTCCGGGCGGCGAAAGCGCAAGCGACACGCGAATGCAGATCGCGTTCGCACGAACGGCCGCCCAGGACGCTCGCTATTCGGCGCCTGCGTCAGAGCTTGCAGACGCGATGATTTCGCCTTCGGATTCCGAAGCATCCGAGGTCGACCGGCTTTTCACCGGCGGGCCCGAGGCGGAGTAAGGGTCAGGATGGGCCTCGCGCACCGGACTCAGGAGTGAGATGGTCGCAACACGCCAACACGACCTGTACGCGCTATTTGCCTTCGCCCTTCGCGAGAACGACTGGGGTCTCGCCGACGCGATCGCATCGTGGCTCCTCGACCGCGACCGCGATCCCGTGCGCCTCGAGGCGATAGTCGAGCGCGCGTCGCGCCGCCCGCAAGCGCCGGTCTCGCTCGGCGCGCTCGGCCACTGGGCGGCGATCGCGGACGAGCTTCACACCGTGGATGAGTTCGAGTGAGCCTCGGACGAGCAAGGATTAAGACCGCGCCGTGAGCGAGTGGAGCGAGGCAAGGGCCGAAGCTGTGCTGAGTGCCGTGCCCGAATGGGTGTGGGACGGCGAGAGCCTCCCCGTGCCGGTCGACGACATCGTGGACTCGGTCTTCGGCCTCCAGGTGCTCGAGGTCGAAGACATGACTCGCGCGCCCGGATGCCCGCCGCTGGCAGAAGGCCAGAGCCTCTCGGGACTCTTGCTCGTCGACGAAAAGCAGATCTGGTGCAACTCAGATGAGGCTCGAGCGTGGCCGAGCCGCAAGCGCTTCACGATCGCGCACGAGCTCGGACACTGGGTGCTCCATAAGCCGGGTCAGCAGTCGCTCTTCTGCCGGCGCGCCGTCGTCGTCGCCGACGAGTCGGCACGCGAGCGGGAGCGGGCGAATCGCCCACCTCTACCCGTCACCGAGGAAGAGGCGAATGTATTCGCGGCTGCGCTCTGCATGCCGGCGGAGTTGATTGAACACCACTACCGCAACACGACCCGCGAGTTTGGTGAGCTTTGCGAGATGTTCGGGTCCAGTGCCGCTGCGATGGGACGGCGGCTGCGGGCAGTGATCTGATGGCCGACCAGCACGCGCTAGAGGCCGCGCTGGTGAGGGTCGCAAACGAGTCCAAGGCCCTCGGCTACAACCCCACCTCCTTCCTGCGCATGATCCACGAGCTCGGCGGGCTGCAGACTGCAAAGCAGCTAATCAACAGCG
>JALZIJ010000236.1 GCA_030860375.1 Actinomycetota bacterium
CTCGCATGCCGCGCAGCGATCGCGAAAGGATCTGCTGAACGTTGGCGAGCGAAAGGCCGGTCATCTCAGCGATCTCAGCGCCGGCAAGATCGCCTCCGAAGCGAAGCGCGATCACTTCCCGCTCACGCACTCCGAGCTGCCCGAGCGCGTCGGTCAGCTCCGGTGCAGGGCCAAGCCCCGTCTCGTCGATCCGCTCGTAGGGCTCGTGGCGCCCGAGACCACCATCGAGGTGCTCTTCGGGGAGGGGCTCTTCGCGGCGGCTCCCCGAACGCCGGTAGTGGTCGATCAACACGTTCTTCGCGATCACCAGAATCCACGTTTTCGCCGACGCCCGCTTCGGGTCGAACCGGTCCCAGGCACGAAGTGCCCTCTCGAAGGTCGCCTGGGTCAGGTCCTCGGCCTCCTCGCGCGTGCGGACGCGGTAACCGAAGAAGCCGTAAACATCCCAGACGTGCTCGTCATAAACCGCCTCGAAGCTCTGCACCAAGAGGAGCCTAGTAGCGCACCCTGCGGCCGGTGGAACTAGCCGTGCCGCGCGAAGAACGACCGTCGGCGAGCGTGATCACGCCGAGCATGAGCGCCGCGAACGTGTCGGCCCTTCTCGAGTCGCTGTCCCGCCAAACCGTAAAATGCGAAGTGATTGTGGTCGACAACGCCTCTCCGGACGCAGAGGTAACGAAAGCCTGCGGGGACTTTGACTTTGCAGAAGCCAGGAGGCTCGAGTACAACGCTGGGTTCTCCAGGGCCGTGAACATCGCCGCGAGCGAGGCCGGCGGAAAGGCCCTCGTCCTCGTCAACGACGATTCCGTCTGCGAGCCCGGCTTCGTTGAAGAGATCTGCTCGACGCTCGATCCCGACCGCGGAACGATGATGGCTGCAGGCGTCATGCGCGACGTGCGAGCGCCCGACCGCATCGAGACTGCCGGGATCGAGATCGATCACACCCTGCTGGCGTTCGACTACCTGAACGGCGAAGCGCTTTCAATTTTGGAGGACGAGCTCGCCGAGCCGCTCGGGCCGTCGGGGGCCGCCGCCGCCTACTGGCGAGAGGCGTTTTTATCGGTCGGGGGCTTCGACGAACGGCTTTTCGCCTACTGGGAAGACGTGGACCTGGCTTTGCGGATGGGCGTTCGGGGGTTCCGGTGCGCCCTTGCGCGTCGAGCCCTCGGAACCCATGTCCACTCAGCGACGCTCGGGTCGGGTTCTCCCCGCAAGAACTATCTGATGGGCTTTGGGCGCGGGTACGTCCTGCGCAAGTGGAGTGCGCTCCGCCCAAGCCGCCTGCCGGCGATCCTCGCTCGCGACCTGTTCATCTGCGCCGGCCAATTGGCGCTCGACCGTAACGCCGGAGGTATCCGGGGTCGGGCTGCCGGGCTTCGCGAGCCCGTCGAGGCCGAGCGCTATCCAGGCGAGTTAATCGAGTCGTCTCCGGGCCACGGGCTTCGCGGATCGCTTCGACAACGGGTCCAGCGGCGGCTGCGGCTGCGGCGATGAGCGCGCGCGAAGAAGCCGGGATGCCCCGATCGGTCCTCGTCGTCTTACACGTCGAAAAGCTGTCCGGGCCCCAGCGCTCACTCGAACCGAGGCTCGGGTTCTTGCGTGAGCGCGGCACGCGCATCACGACCCTCCTCCCACGTCACGGTCCAGCCGCAGATGTCGCGGCTTCGGTTGGTGAGGTCGCAGTAGGTATGCCGGGAGCGCTTCTCGTGCCGCGGAGTCCCCTGGCCGCCCTGCGGGCGACGCGCTCCGCGTGGGTCCAGGCAGAAAGGGTGGAGGTTGCTGCACGTGCGACCGGAGCGGACATCGTCATCGTCACTTCGGCCCGCATGCCCGGAGCACTGAGGGGCGCGAGGCGAGCGGGCGCGGGTGTCATCCTCTATGCAGGCGAGAGCTTGGCCGCTCACGGCGCGCAGAGATTGATGGGGGAGCTGGCCGGCCGCCTCGCCGCCGGCTCCGCCCACGCTCTCTTGGTTCCCTCTCGCTACGTCTCGGAGTGGTACGAGGCCCGTGGGGTGCATACACACGTGGTCAATCCTCCAATTGCGCCACCTCCCTCCCCGGAGGAAGCGCGTAAGCGGGGACTCGCCTTCCGGCGCCACTTGGGCATCGGCCCGCAGGAGGCACTCGTTGGCGCGCTTGGCGCGATCACCCGCGGGCGCGGGCAGGATCTCCTTGTCCGCGCGCTGGCCCACGCCAGGGAGGCCAGCAGGCCGTGGCGGTTGGTAATCGGGGGCGAAGCGTATGGGCGCCCCTCGGACCTTCGCTTCGCACAAGAGCTCTTCCGGCTGCCCGCTGAGCTGGGGGTCGCGAGCAACGTCGTGTTCGCGGGCCGCGTCGACGACGCGAATGCGTTCTACGCGGCCACCGACCTCTTCGTGAACCCGGCGCGCGCGGCAGAGTCCTTTGGCCGCGCCGCGTGTGAGGCGCTCGCGATGGGGTGTCCCGTGGTCACCACCCGCGTGGGCGGCGTGGCAGAGGCTCTCGAAGACGGGAAGACGGCCCTGTTTACCGAACCGGACGATCCGGAGAGCCTGGAGACTGCCATCTGGAGAGTCCTCGATGACGCCGAGTTGAGAGCCGCCCTTGCGACACAAGGGCGGAGCGCCGTTCGCGCGAGGTTCGCGCCGGAGGTCGGTAACCCCCGCTTCGAAGACGCGATTCGTGTCGCGATGGCCTCGCGATCACGCTAGCGTTTACAAGAAAGCTACGCTGCGACCAGTGAGCAGAGCGCACCTTGAGACCCCGCTGGAGTCTGGCCGGTGTTCGGTGTGCGGTGAAGAAGTGAGCTTTGTCGATACCGGCTCACGCAGCATCCGTGAGAACCACTCGTGCCCGAGCTGCAAGGCGACGCTCAGGTACAGGCACCAGGCAGCGGTCATCATCGCGCTATACGGCGCCGGGCCGGCCGCTTCGATAGGTGAGGTAGCACAAGCTGACGGTTTCCGGGAGCTGGACGTCTACGAGCCAGGCGTCATCGGTCCTTTTCGTGACCTGCTGGAGAGCGCTACTGCCTCGTATACCCAGTCTTATTACTGGCCGGATGTCCCTGTCGGCGAACAGCATCGAGGGATCAGGTGCGAGAATCTCGAGGCTCTGACGTTTCCGGAGAAGACTTTCGACTTGGTCATCTCGTCGGATATCTTCGAGCACGTTCGCCATCCCACGACCGGTTTTCGGGAGATCCGACGGGTCCTAAGGCGAGGTGGCCGGCACGTGTTCACAGTGCCGGTCCGATGGCCCCCATCCGAGCCATCTCACCAGCGAGTGGATACCTCTGGACCCGACGACGTGCACCTCGACGAGCCTCGCTACCACGGCTCACCGGTCGACCCCGACGGGAGCCTCGTCTACACGGACTTCGGCCTCGATCTGGTCGAGGAGCTCGAGCGCATCGGGTATGACGTCACGGTCTATATGGGCGAGAAGTACAACGTCACCTTCAGTACCGCCCGGGCGTGACCGGCCGGGTCAGCTGAGCACGTAGAACTTGCGGGCGCCGTACTTGGAGACGTAGACCGGCTCGATCGCCGTCGCGTTCTCATAGCCGCAATCTTTCACGAGGCGGAAGAGAGAATCCTCTGTGTGCCAGAACGACTCAGGGTTGCCGACGCTGGCCATCGGATTGTCCGTCTCGGGAAAGACCACTCCCTCATAGCCATCGTCGGTCGAGACGAACTCGGTCGCCCATTCGGCCGCCGCGTCGGTGACGAGGTGGGGGTCGTGGATCTGGGTGTCCAGGATGACCGTACGGTCCCGAAAGCGCTCCAAGAGATCGCTCTGCTCGTTCAGAGGCAGGTGATAGAGAAGCCCCAGGACCGCGACGACGTCGGGTTCCTCAGCGGGCTCGAAGTCCCGTACGTCGGCCTCAACGAAGTTGATTCGCTCGTCGAGCTCCTCGGGACGGCGAACGGCTCGCGCGTCGACGGCGGTCACCGAGTAGCCCGCATTCACAGCGCGCTGAGCAAAGATGCAGGCCCCCGCGCCGAGGTCGAGGAGCCTCTCGCCCTTCGGCACGACCTCGGCGAGCAACCACGCGAAGGTAAGGGTGCGCATCCTGCCCTCGGTGTCGGCATCGAATTCCGGGCGGTTGATACGGGTGACCTCCATGGAGGTCGGCATCCTAGCTGCTGGCGAATACACTTCGCCTCCCATGCGTCGGGCCCTGATCTACGTCATTTTTTGCGTCTCTGCACTCGCTTTTGCGGGATGTGGTGAGGACGGAGCCGAGCCGGACGAGCCGGACGAGCCGCCGAGCGAGACCGAGGCCCAGACGCAGACCGAGACCGAGGATGAGACGACTCCTGACCCCGAGACCGACCCCTCGGCGTCCCCGGGGTTGACCCTGAGAGCTTTTCTCGACAGCTATGCGGCGGGGGAGACCAGGGAAGCGTGCGCCTTGGTCACCTCATCTTTCGAGAATCCTCGCGACCGCAGCGAAAAGGCCCCAGAGTCCTGCGAATCCGGCGGGGAAAACGACGCGCTCGCTCAAAGCCTCGAGATCGTCGCCTCGGAGGTGGACGGGAGCCGAGCACAAGTCCTCGCCCTCAACGTGAATCGCTCCCAGCTTCTATTCGAGCTGGAATCGAGCGACGAGGCCTGGAAGGTGGCGGAGGTCGAGTCCCTCGGAACCCTTTCCAAGGGGGACGAACCGCGCATTCCGGGCGGCTGAGGCTTCCTCAGAGCCGCTGCTCGACCAGCCCAAGCAGGCTTTCTACTCGTTCTTCCCAGGTGTGGAGGCGCGGCGGACCGCCATTCTGGGAAGTGGGCGCGTTCGCCTGCCGGGCCAGCGCCTCGTCGATCGCCCGAACGAACGCCGGCGGCTGGGATGCCATCGTAATCCCGCTCTGGGAATCGAGGTTCGCCACCTCGGTCGCGACCACCGGGACTTCCAGGGAGGTGTAGAGAATCGCCTTCAGGGGGTGCATGGTCGCGGTCATGGAATCGATCGTGTGCGGGATCATCGCCACGTCGAAGTACCGCACGTAGTCGGCGACGTCGGGGTACGGCTTCACGCCGAGAAAATGCACGTTGTCGAATCGGTCGAGCGCCATTACGGACTGATCCAGGTGAGCTGAGCCGATGAAGACGAGGTTCCAGTTCGGCCGGCTCATCGCGACGAGCTCGAGCAGCGAGATGTCGATGCGCGCGGAGAGGTTCCCCGAGTAGCCCACGATCGGCCCGCGCATCCCGCGCAGCTCACGGGGTGCTTTGTCCCGGAGGGGAAGCTCCAACGGGTGCTCGCTCGCGTTCGGCAGGATGTGCACCTCTTTCCGGAACTGCGCCATCGCCTCCGCTACGGGCCGGCAATTGGCGAGGACCAGATCAGCCTTGCCCAGTGTGTCCCGGTAGTTCCGCTCAGCGGCGAGATAGGAGGGTGTCCCCGCGCGAAGCCAGGTTCTGTTGTCGTCGACGATGTCGGCGACGGCCAGATCGGTCGAGATGTCGTCGATCAGCCGCGGGAGCTCTGGAAGCGTTGGCCAGCCGATCAGGACAACCTTGCGCCCCTCCTGGCCGAACTGCTGGGCATCCAGGATCTCCTGCACGTAGGGGAGGTACTCCTGGCGCTCCCTGATGAACCGGAACGGTGCAGGCGCGTCTTCGTCCCTGTACACGTATGTATAAGACCGCACGTTGCCGTTCCCGTTCCCGTGCTTTGTGCGCATGGCGCGTCGCATTGTGTTCTTGTAGATCAGCCCGTCATGCGTGGGATACGAGCGCGTAGCCGCCGCGCGATGGCGAAGCAGGCGTGTGAGCGGCATCGGCGCGTCGAAGTGGACCACCTTGCGGACCTGCTCGGATCGGGCCAGGTACTTGACCAGCATGTCCTGGCGCCGGCCATAGATGCCGGAGTCGTTCTGCTTCCAAAAGCAGACCAGGTCGAGCGAGTCCTTGGGGCCCTGGCGCGAGACGGCTGTGCGCGAGGCCGTGGCGCCGTTGCCCTTTGCCGCGGGAGAAGGCGCCTTCCGGGCCGAACCGAAGCGCTGACGAAGGGCTGCGACGGTTTCGGCCTGGCGGCTTGACGGTGGCTTCGGATCATCGATGGCGCCGTTCACGACCGAGACAAGGCGGGGCGAGACGCTTCGGTAGCTGTAGGTCTCAAGAAACTCTTCGCGAGCCTTCCGGGCACGGTCGGGGTCCCGCGACGGGGACGTGAGCGTCTCCTCCAGGCGCTCGGCGAAGTCCACTGAGTCGACCGGGATCAGGAGGCCCCGGTCGGCTGCCTCTTGGAGCGGCGGTGTCACCCGGGCCAGAATCGGCACGCCCATGGCGAGCGCGTCGGTGAACTTTGCGGGCATCTGGTAGCGCGCTATCGGGTGCTCGGGGTCTTGCAGCAGGCAGATCGCGTCGCCGACGAGCATGTTCTCCGGCAACTCGGAGAACGGCCGGTTGGGGATCAGAACGGTTCGCGGCGATTGCATCAACCGCTCGCGGAGCGGCGGCTCGGTGATGGTCCCGATCAGGCAGAGCTTCAAGCGCGGGTCGCCGATCGCCTCAAGGGCGTCCAGGATCTCGAACAACCCTTTGTGCAACCTCGGAGTGCCCAGGAAGAGGACAACTCGGTCGTCAGGGGTGATCCCGTATCGGCTACGCACGGCATCGCGGTCGAAAGACGCGGGGTCGAACGAAGCCTCGTTTCGCGCGTGCGGAATGATGGTCCCGTCGTATCTGGCGCGAAGTGCCGAGTTCGACACCGTCACGGCGTCGGCGTCCGGGATCAGGCCCTCACATAGCTCGGTCCATGTCTGGCCGAACGGCATTTGGAAGTCCTCGCCGTCCGCCTTGGCCCGCTCGCCGAGGGCCTCCAGCTCCAGACGCCTGCCGCCCGGAAAGAACGCAAGCTCGTGGTCGTCCACGTCCAGGATGACGGGGGTGCCCCTGTCGAGCTTCATCATCATCGCGACTCCGTACGACGGCAGGCGCGGCTTCGAGACGACCACCGCATCGCATTCGAGCTCCCTTGCCATCCGCTCCATTACTTGGAGATGCCCTGGAAAGCTTTGGCCGGTAAAACCGTGCGTGTCGATCTCCGTGCTGCGGATCGGGCCCCATATCTCCGTCCCGTATCTCGGGAACATCGGCCCGGCAAGGGTCACGTCGAACTCTCGGCTCAGCATGTCGGCGAGGAGGTAGGCGCGTCCCGCCGGGTTGTGCGTCATGTCCCAGCTCAAGACGACGACCCTGCGCCGGGAGCCCTTTGGCTTCGCGACCGCTGCCGGCAGCGGAGCCGGCAGCTGGAGCGCCACCGAAGGCTCGCTCGCGAGGAGAGCCTTCGGTCTTTCTGTCCCGCGGGCGCGCTTCAGCGCGTTTCGGTGCCGGATCGAATGGAGTAGCGGACTCTCGCCGATCTCCCGAAGCTCAGGGTGAGACTCCAGGTACTCGCGGCTCGAGAAGTACGGGTTGGGGTCACGGTTCTCGCGCAGACCGAACTGGACGAAATGCATGAGGGGATCGATGCCTGACTTGGTGACGTCCGGGTATTGCCGGAGGTAGAACGCCGGATCGAACTCTCCGTGCCAGCGGATCGCGAGGTAGTTGCGGACCGCCCTGAGCCTGACGGGATCTCGGACGATCCACGAAACCATTCGAGCGGAGCGCTTTGCTCCGCCTACCACCGCGACGCGTAGCTTCGTCCTTGCCGGCATGTGGTGGACCAGCTCGCGCCGGCGGACTCCCTCGAGTACCTCACGCGAGAAAGCCTCTCGCTCTCGCAGCTGGCGGATTCGCGCGCGATTCGTGTTCACCTCGCGTGTCCGCGACTTGAGCCGGCGCTCCAGGCTCTCGCGGCTTGCCTCGACGGCTGCCGCTCCCGCGCGATCCGCTTGCAGAGAGGCGCGCTCGCTCACCAGCTTGGCGCTGGTTTCCCTCAGCTCTCGCGCGACCGCCGTGACACGCTCGCGTTCCTCCCCGATGCTGCCGCGAAGAGCTTCGAGCTCATCCCCGAGCTTCGACTCGGCGCGCCTCTTCTCACTCAGCTCGCCCTGGAGCGCGGCATGACCGGCGAGGGTGGCCTCGTGCTCGTGGGCCAAGGCCGCATGCTCATCGGCTTGCGTCTCGATCTCCCGCTCGAGCTCGGTGATCCGGGTGTCGCGCCTCTCCATCGCCTCCTGGTGCGCCTCGATGCGCTCGTCCAGCCGGCTCCGCTCGCTCTCCCGTTCCAGCTGCACCTCCGCAAGCAGCGGGCCGTAGAGGACATCCGCCTCGTTCAGGGCACTCGCGACCCTGTCGATCACCTCAGACCTGGGCGCGCCCTGCTCCGACGCACAGGCGGCGCGAAGCTCGGCGTTGGTCTCCCGAACCCACGAGACAACGTCCGCACGGCCCTCGAGCTTCGCTTCGTCGATCTTGTGGTGGCGCTCGCCGGGCGCGAGGAATCGGTCGATCTCGAGCAGGTCCCGATGCCCGGACCGCCCCCAACCCACTCCAAGCTCCGACGACAAGCGCTCGGCCACGGATCTCCAGTCCGCGAGCAGATCGTCGAACGCCACAAACGCTCGCGGATGGGTCCTGGTCGCGGTCTCGGACTCGATCACGTAGCGCAGCCACAGGAGCAGGCTCTTCCCGGTCGAGAACCCGTCACGGGCTTTGAGCGACGCGGCAACCTCGAGCGGGTTGCGCACCGTGAGCACGAAGCGGCTTTGGAAGTCCAGCTCTTCCAGCGCCGGGATCCAGAGCGGTAGCAACCTGCAGATCCTCGGGTCCTTGACGACGATGAAGGGGGAGTCGCCGTACTCCGCCGCGAGCGTCTTTACGAGACGGTCGCGCAGCTCGGCCGCGACAGGCGATCGGATCCATGTCGCGGGCAGGGTCGAGGGGTCGTCCCACTCAAGCGACGCCGCCTCGAGGATCTCGTCGTTGAGCCGCACCAGCGGCAACGACTCCCAATGTCCCATGTCATTGCCCTCAGTTGCGGGCAGGGGCGTGTGCGGAAGGTCCGCTCCGAGCAGATTCACGACGCGAGTCAGCGCGGACGTACCCGTCCTGTGCATACCTGCAACTACGATCGCTGTCCGAGACATCCCCTAACCATCCTGACCCAATTGAGACCGAGAAGCGCCGTGCGAGCCTCAATTTATCCCTTTCCCGCTTAGATCTACACGATGGCAGAGGAGAACGTCGCTATCGACGTCCAAGGTGTTTCGAAAACATTCCGGATTCCCCGCCGGCGTGCCCACACGCTGAAGGAGCGCGCGACGGACCCGCTTCGCCGCGGCGACTTCTTCGAACTCCATGCGCTGGACGATGTCTCGTTCCAGGTCAAGAAGGGCGAGTTCTTCGGGATCGTGGGGAGGAACGGGTCCGGCAAGAGCACGCTGCTCAAGCTTCTTGCGAGCATCCACGATCCCGACTCGGGCTCGGTCAGGATCGCGGGGCGGCTGGCACCTTTCATCGAGCTCGGGGTCGGATTCAACGTCGAGCTCACCGCACTTGACAACATCGTCTTGAACGGCGTCCTCATGGGCCTCTCCCCGGATGAGGCCAAGGCGAGGGCGGGGTCGATCATCGAGATCGCCGGGCTCGAGGACTTCGTCGACCTCGAGCTCCGCAACTATTCCTCCGGGATGAGAGTGCGTCTCGGCTTCGCTCTCATGTCCCATGTCGACGCCGACATCCTCCTCGCCGACGAGGTCCTCGCAGTAGGCGACGTGGAGTTCCAGCGCAAATGCGTAGACACCTTCGGCCGCCTCAGCTCTGAGGGCCGGACGATCGTGCTCGTGTCGCACAGCATGGAAGCGATTCGTAAGTACTGCGACAGGGCACTCCTCCTCGAAGACGGCCGGGCCACGCTCGTCGCATCCCCGGACGATGTCGCCACGGCATACCTGCGCGCGCAGGGCACGACGGCGCGGGGCCCGTCGAAGGTGAACGACCAGGGCGAGATTTCGGAAGCTTGGCTCGAAGACCAGTCCGGCGAGCGGCGAGACAGCTTCAAAGCCGGCACCAACGTGCGGCTGGTTGGGATCTTGAAGGCCACTTCGCTTTTTCGGCCGAAAGTGTTCCGGCTGCGGGTAAGGAGCCACGGGGGCTTAGAGGTGTTTGCCTCAGCCCCGGTTCACCTCGATCCCGCCCTGGGCTCGCTGGAGCCGGGCGAGTCGATGCGGATTGAGGTCGCCTTTCGGAACAATTTCGGCCCCGGCCGCTACCACGTAGGCTTCAGCGTAGGCTGGCCGGATGCCGACGGCACCTACACGTTGATCCGCCCGCGGGCACCGGTA
>JALZIJ010000246.1 GCA_030860375.1 Actinomycetota bacterium
GTGAGGACGCCGAGGTGGCCCTCGCCCGACTGAGGGTCGCCGACCACGAGAAGCGTCTCCCCACCGGAGGCACCAACGCCCGGTCGGTCGCCGCCGCCTTCCAGCTCTACCAGCAGGCCGTCGACGCAGGCCTTATCGAACTGGCACCGAGCACCGTCGCCACTGTCCGCTCGGCCTCGAAGATCATGGCCGCCACCGAGCTGGCCGACGGCCGTCACTTCGGGACCATCCGCCTCAGCCGGCTCACGTGGCAAGACATCGAGTACCTCTATGCCGCCATGCGCGCCTCTGGGAAGAGCCCGGCCTACGTTCGCCGCTGCGCAACGGTGCTCGCCCGAGCCCTCGATCTGGCTCGCAAGCGCGGGCTGATCGACTCGAACCCGGCCAAGGACGCCACCCGGCCGCGCACGACGCGTAGCAAGCCCTTCGCGCCGACCGGGGAGGAGGTGCGCTTACTGCTCGCCGACGTACAACGACGAAATTCAGAGGTCGGCGACGCTGGGACCATTCTTGCCAGCACGGGCATGCGGCGCGGCGAGTTCCTCGCCATCCGCTGGTGCGATCTGAAACTCGACCAGGCCGGGACATCCCGTTGACCACCGCCGCATGCCAGGCGTTCAAGCGTCAGGCCGAACGACGTACCGAGTTGATCGGCTCGCCAGTCAGATCGCTTCGTGGACTTGCGATCGACGCCTACTCCAGGGCCACCATCCGTAATTGCTGCGGCAACGTGGACCTCGGCGGCGATCTCGTCGAGCCGCTCGGCCCGGGTGATGAGGTGGTACTGACGGGAGAACTGGCGGGCGACGGCCTTCTCCTGGTGGGAGTCGAGGGCGGCATGGTCGAGGAGCGCCTCGAGCTCGGTGTCGAACTCCTCGTTGACGAGCTGGAGCTCGGGGATGCGGTTCTCGTAGTAGAGGGGGACGGTGGCCCCGTCGATGATCGAGTCCCGGAAGTTGTAGACCGAGACGTAGTCGCCGAAGACCTGGCGGGTCAGCTCCTCCTCGCCGGCGATGAGGGGCGTGCCGGTGAAGCCGAGGAACGAGGCGTTGGGCAGGGCCTGGCGCATGTTCCAGGCCAGTTGGTCGTACTGCGAGCGGTGGGCCTCGTCGGTGATGACGATGATGTTGTCTCGCTCGGACAGCACCGGCATGGGCAGGCCGGCGTCGGGCGGGCGGAACTTGTGGATGAGGGTGAAGACGTAGCGGTGGTCCTGGCCGAGCAGCTCGCGGAGGTGCTCGGAGGTCTCGGCGTGGACGTTCTCTCCGGCGGTGAGCAAGCCTGAGTCTGCGAAGTCCTCATAAAGCTGGTCGTCGAGCTCCTTGCGGTCGGTGACCTCGACGAAGGTCCAGTTGCCGGGGAGCCTGCGCAGGACCTTCTGGGTGAACCACAGGTTGGCGAGCGACTTGCCACTGCCCTGGGTGTGCCAGAACACGCCGAGCTGTGAGCTCTTCGCGGCGCGAGCGGAGTGGAGGGCCTCGATGGCACTGTTGACGCCGAGGTACTGGTGGTTCTTGGCGACGGCCTTGACGAGCCCGCCGGGGCGCTCGGTGTAGCTGACGAAGTTCTCGACGAGGTCGAGCAGCCGGTAGCGGTCGCACGTGCCCCTGAGCGCGGTTTCGAGGCTGACGACGCCGACCTCGCCCTCGGAGTTGATCTTCTTCCACTCGTTGAAGTGGTCCCAGGTACAGCACGCCTCGGGCGTGATAGTCGGTAGGGCCGATCTTGCGCCGGCCTGAGCCCTTCCCCTCGAGCTCCTCGTGCGCATCGGCGAACCGGAAGTCCGCATAGCGGAGGAAGATGAGCCCGAGGACGGGAGTGGAGTACTCCGACGCGCGCAGCCCCGACGTCGCCGAGCACTTCGTTGGCCGGGGCTTCCGAGGCAAGGCCATGTACGTCGCCATCGACAAGGCCACCGCCGTGCGCATGTACGACCTCGTCCAGAAGCACTGGGCGGCGCACCTCGCCAAGTTCGAGGCAAAGCTGGCGACGACGCCGGAGCTGGAGCGGCCGCCGCTGGTCGAGACCATCGAGTTCATGCGCACCACCGACATGGCGGTGGTTCTATCGCAGTCGCAGAACGAGGTCGCCGACATGGCTGATCTCGGCCTCGACATCGCCAAGCACCGCAAGCGCATGAACGAGGAGGACCTCGACTCCAAGTTCAAGGACCCCGCCGACCCGTTCCGGCTCGTCTTCGTCTGCGCCATGTGGCTCACCGGCTTCGACGCTCCTTCATGCTCGACGATCTACCTGGACAAGCCGATGCGCAACCACGCGCTGATGCAGACCATCGCCCGCGCCAACCGGGTGTTCCCCGAGAAGGACAGCGGGCTGATCGTCGACTACGTCGGCGTGTTCCGGAACCTCGAGGCCGCCCTCGCCATCTACGGGGCCTCCCGTGAGGGCGACTACACGCCAATCGCGCCCAAGGACGCGCTTTCGGACGAGCTGGAAGCGGCCCTCGCCGAGCTCGTCGAGTTCCTCGACGCCAACGACGTCGACCTGGCGGACCTGGAGGTCGCCAAGGGCTTCGAGTTCATCGCCCTCCAGAAAGCCGCCGTCGAAGCCCTGCTTATTGACGACGCGACCCGCCGCCGGTACGTCAGCCTGGCTCGGCGCGTCCGCACCGTGTTCAAGTCCCTGCTGCCCGACCCGGCGGCACAGCAAGCCACCCACCGCGTGGCCGTGATCCGCTCCCTGGCGGCCAAGCTCGAGTCGATCACCGAGGCGCCCGAAATCGGCGACGTCATGGATGCTGTGAGCGAGTTGCTCGACCGCTCGGTGGGTGCCGAGGAGTACGTCATCCGCGCAGGGGGCGACGCAGGCCCGCTCGTCGACCTCAACCAGCTCGATTTCGAGCAGCTCGCCCTCCGTTTCGCGGGGAACAAGCGAACGGCTGCGAAGCAAATCGAGCGCAACCTCGAGGCGCGCCTCGACGTGGCCGTACGCAAGAACCCCACCCGGCTCGACCTGGCCGAGCGGTTCCGGCGCTTGATCGACGAGTACAACGCCGGCACCCACAACCTCGAGGAGTTCCTCCGCCGCCTCAAGGCCATCAACGACGAGCTGACCGATGAGGAGCAGCGCACGGTCCGCGAGGACCTCTCTGAGGACGAGCTGGCCATCTATGACCTCTTGACCAAGCCGGAACCCGACCTGAGCGAGGCGGAGAGTATTCAAGTGAAGGCGACCGCGAAGCGGCTCCTCGTCCATGTGACGGAGAAGCTGGTGCTCGACTGGCGCAAGCGCCAGCACACCCGGGCCGCAGTGCAGGTGGCGGTGGGGGAGATCCTCGATGCCGATCTTCCGGAGGTCTACGGGCCCGCGCTGTTCGACGACAAGGTGCGGCGGGTCTACGAGCACATCTACGCCAGCTACTTCGACAACGGCCAATCGGTGTACACGGGTGGCGTGGAGGCGCCGCCCGCGGTCGTTCCTGTTGCGACTCTGCCCACGCCTGATGACGTCGACGACCGGTTGCTCGACCAGGCCAGGAACGATCCGGCGCTGTTCGCCCAGCTAATGGAGGAGCTCTACGGCACGCGGGAGACGTGGTTCCGCTCTACGGAGGAGCTCCTCGCTTCCGAGACAAGGTCGGTCGAGTTCAAGCAGACCGCCCGGTGGAACGTGAAGGAGCAGCGCAAGGACAAGACTATGGAGGACGTCATCGTCAAGACGGTGGCCGGCTTCCTGAACGGCCATGGGGGGACTCTTCTCATCGGTGTGACCGACAGCCGAGCCGTGGTCGGCCTCGATGAGGACTACGGGCTGGTGAAGCCGCCGAACGCAGACGGTTACGTCGGGTGGCTCGACACGCTCCTGGAAACCTCACTCGGCCACGGCGGTGCCCACCGGGTCCAGATCCGCGTCGAGGTGATTGGCGGTCGAGACATCTGCCGCCTCGACGTCCCCGCCAGCTCGCGACCGATCTGGGCCAAGGGCAAGGACGGTGATGTGCTCTACGAGAGGCGGAACAACTCGACGCGGGCCGTGCCTGAACATGGGATCGCCGAGTTCCTCGCGGAGCGGTTTCCTCAAGACTCGCGCTGACGGCAGAGGCGAGAGCAGCCAGGCCCCGGCCATGGCCGGGGCGATTCTCACTATGGCTGGCGACGGCTGCAGCAGGCCGGCGTCAAGGGTTCGCTCCGCCGGCCTGCGGCCGCCCTTGACCCCGGCCCGGCGACGGAGGGGGCTCTTGTCGGTGTCGCGCGCGCCTGACCACTCGGCGAAGCACGGTGAGCACTCAGAGAGAGTGGCAACCTCGCTGGCAACCTCGCTGGCAACCACGGGCCAAATTTTTTTTCAAAACAACCGAAGTATGGGTACCTGTGACAACCTCCGTGGCAACCTGCGCGGCGCATTCTTCTCGTGTGAACAAGCCACGAGCATGCGACGGGACAGCGGGTAGTCAGCGGCTAGGCCAAGAGGTGGCGAGCGCCCCCGAGAGGGGAGGAGCCACCGGCAGCCGGGTGCAGCACGTCCGGCAACAACCAACGCACTCACTCAGCCCTGACCGGGATGCTGCGGCTGGCGCTGGCTCACACCTGCCCTTCCCCCTTCACCAAAGTCCTCACCCAAGTCCTCACCTCCGCGTCAACCCTGGCATCGCATGCTCGGCGACGCGCACCAATAGCGGGTCGGGTTGGCCCGCCTCACAGCGAGTACCCAAGTTGAAGGAATTGCCAATGGATGAGTCCCTTCCCCCCTTCCTGAGGATCGAGGAGGCCGCCCGACTGCTCAGGATCTCCAGGTCGGCGGCGTATGAGCAGGCCAACGCCTGGCTCGCCACCGGTGGCCAGACCGGGCTTCCCGTCGTCGTCATCGGCCGAACCAAGCGCGTACCCCGCGCCGCCATGCTCCGCATGCTTACCGTCGGCGCTGAGCCGAGCGATGCAGGGTGAACCGCCCCGCTCTCCCGGCATGACCGCTCAACCAGCCCGAGTGCCGTCGACCCTGTCCGCGCGCCCCGCCACCACCAGTCCACACACTTGCACCAGGGTGCGCCCCACCTCTCGTCGCCTCGGAGGCGGACCGTGCTGAGCATCGGGAAGCTGAGCCTCGGTCAGGAGGCCTACTACCTCGAAGAGGTCTTGGACGGCGCCGAGGACTACTACGTCAACGTCGGCGAGGCGCCCGGCCGCTGGCTGGGCAGCGGGGCGGCGCAGCTCGGTCTCGAAGGCAAGGTCGAGGCCGAGGACCTCCGAGCCGTGCTGGCGGGCACGCGTCCGGGAGGCGACGGACCCCTGCGCTCGACGGCAGCACGTCTGCCCGGTGTCGACCTCACGCTCTCCGCTCCCAAATCGATGTCCCTCGTATGGGGACTCGGCGACGCCGAGACGGCCCAAGCCGTGGTCGACTGCCACGAGCGAGGCGTCGACGCCGCCATCACATACCTCGAGAGCCACGCCTGCCACGTCCGGCGGGGACATGGGGGCGTGGACGTGCAGGCTGCGCACGGCTTCGTGGCCGCTGCCTTCCGGCACCGCACCAGTCGCGTCGGCGACCCCGCTCTTCACACCCACGTCCTCCTGGCCAACCTGGCCGAGGGGTCCGACGGGCGCTGGACGGCGCTGGACACCCGACACCTCTACCGTCAGGCCCGTACGGCCGGCTTCGTGTACCAGGCGGTTCTCCGCTACGAGCTGGCTCGTTCGCTCGGGCTGCTGTTCGAGGAGGTTGAGCAAGGCCACGCCGACGTCGCAGGCGTCCCGGAGTCCCTACGCCG
>JALZIJ010000247.1 GCA_030860375.1 Actinomycetota bacterium
TGATTGCGAAAGGCGCCGCAGGCGCCGTCGGCCAAGTGAAGTCCGCCGCCAAGGGCCCGCTTCACATGCTCCGCGGCACTTCAGAGGAAGAGAAGCTCCTCAAGAATGCCAAGACCGAGTACTTCAATGAGCATGAGGAGATTGCGACGTACACGGCGATCGAGACGCTCGCCGAGGCGGTTGGCGACAAGGAAACGGCAAAGCTCGCTCGCGACATCCGCCGCGAGGAGGAGCGTATGGCGCGCTATCTCGAAAAGCTCATCCCGTCGTTGACCAAGGCGGTCGTCAAGGCGGAGATCCCCGCGGCCGAGCGCCGTAAGGCACCGGCGCGCAGGCGGTCGAGCGCATCGTCCGCAAAGCCGAGTGCATCGAAGAGCAAGTCAAGCGCGACACGGAAGCGCCCTGGTGGCGCGACAAAGCGCACGAGCAGCACGACCAAGCGAGCGAGCAGCGCCCGAAAGTCCTCGGGCACCACCCGCAAGCGCAGCTGATCTCGGGCCGGGGCGGCGGCTCTCGTATCTTGAGGGCGATGACTGCCGCCGCGCCGGACCAAGCCCTCGCAGAAGCCCGGTGGAACCTCGACCCGCTTGTTGAGGGTCGTGGTGCCGAGGGCACGCTCGCGCTGCTTGTCGAGGCGCACGAGCGCTCGCTTGCTTTCGCCGAAGAACACCGGGGCAAGGTCGCAGACCTCGACTCAGCAGGCCTCGTTGCGGCGATGCGCGAGCTTGAGGAGATCTTCGACACGGTGGGGCGCGCGGGCTCCTATGCGTCGCTCTGGTTCACGGTGGATACGGCCGACCCTGAACGGGGTGCTCTTCTCCAGGAGGTGCAGGAGCGAGGCGCCCAGATCGAGACGTCACTCCTCTTCTTCGAGCTCGAGTGGAACGAGGTGCCGGACGTGCAAGCCGAGGAGCTCCTTGCCGCCGACGAGATCGAGTTTTGCCGCCACCACCTGCGGACGGCTCGCCGCTACCGCCCGCATCAGCTGACCGAGCCCGAGGAGCGCGTCCTTACCGAGGCGGAGGTGACAGGGCGCTCGGCGTTCGGGCGCCTCTTCACCGAGCAGATCTCGAGCGTGACGGTCGAGCTGCCCGACGCCGATCAGCCACTGCCCCTGATGGAGGCGCTCAGCCGCCTCCAAGACCCCGATCGCGAGCGCCGCGCCGAGGCGGCAGCCGGCGTCACCGCAGCGCTCGAGCCCGGGCTTCGCACCCGCGCCTTCATCTTCAACACGCTCCTGCAGGACAAGTCGACGAAGGACCGCCTGCGCTCATATCCGCACTGGCTTGCCGCTCGCAACCTCTCAAACGAGGCGTCGGACGAGTCCGTCGATGCGCTGTGCGAGGCGGTCGTGTCCCACTACGAGCTGGCGCGCCGTTGGTATCGCCTCAAGGCGAAGCTGCTGGGTCTCGAGCGCCTCGAGTTCTACGACCGCATGGCACCCGTCGCAGTCGAAGAGCAGCGGGTCGGCTACGGAGAGGCTCGCGAGTTGGTGCTCGACTGTTATCGCGGCTTCTCGCCGCAGCTAGGAGATGCCGCTGCCCGCTTCTTCGAGGGCGACTACATCGACGCGCCGCCGGGACCAGGTAAGCGCGGCGGCGCCTTTTGCGCCTACACCGTCCCCTCGGCGCATCCCTATGTGATGCTGAACTACACCTCGCGCTCGGGTGATGTCCTGACGATGGCGCACGAGCTGGGCCACGGCGTCCATGCGTCCCTCGCGGGGAAGGAGCAAAGCCTTTTCCAGGTCTCGACTCCGCTTACGGTCGCAGAGACGGCGTCGATCTTCGGAGAGACGATCGTGCTCGAGCGGCTCCTCTCCGAAGCGCCCGATGCGCCCGCCCGGCTCTCGCTTCTTGCCGAGTCGCTCGATGGAGCGGTCGCCGCCGTCTTTCGCCAGATCGCGATGAACCGCTTCGAGAACCGCATCCACTCAGAGCGCCGTACCTCGGGAGAGCTCTCGACCGACGCGTTCGCCGCGGCGTGGCTCGAGACTCAGGCAGACTTGCTCGGCGATTCGGTCGAACCCTCGGACGACTACGCCAACTGGTGGTCTTACGTCCCTCACTTCGTAGATACACCCGGCTACGTCTATGCGTATGCGTATGGCCACCTCCTCGCGCTCTCCGTCTATCGCCGCTACCAGGACACCGGCGCCGGGTTCGTGCCCGATTATCTCAAGCTCCTCTCCGCCGGAGGATCGCTCCCGCCCGAGGAGCTCGGTGCGATCGTCGGAGTCGACCTCGCCGACCCTGGCTTTTGGGTCTCAGGTCTCGGGCTCATCGAAGAGCAGCTGGACGCCGCGGAGGAAGCAGCGCGCGAGGCCGACCGGCTCTAGCCGCTTCGCGCCTCGCTCGTCTCGGGGGCCGACGACGCGGACGGACTGCCGTCCCTCGCTAGCCTGTCCCGTCCCGGGCCCGTAGCTCAGCCGGATAGAGCGTCGGTCTACGAAACCGAAGGTCACAGGTTCGAATCCTGTCGGGCCCGCTGCCAGGAACCGCGTGGATGCTTGGCTTTCGAATCGCCATCGCTCCAACCACGCGAAGCTCTGGCACCATTCAGGCACCGTTTCATCCTGATCTCAGTTCGCCTCGCGAGCCTTTCTGATTGCGGCCTCGCGAGCTTTTTCGATTCTCTCGAGATCTCTCGCGTGGGACCGCCCAGAGGTTTCCGAAAAGTCGATCCTGTTACAAAGCCGGTGCGCGAGGACTGAGTTCTCGACGGTTCGTTGGCCCCCGTCTCGTTCCGGGATTGGGAAATGCTCGTGGGTCGGACTCCAGTCGCTCTTGACGGCGACCGGTTCAAAATGCCAAGCACCACCCAGCTCTTCGGGACAGCGACACTTTGGCATCCCGCACTTCGCCTCTGTGATGTAGCCAGCCTCCGCAGCCGTGATGAGGATGCCCTTGACGCCCAAACGTCTGAGTTCCTTGGCCACTTCCGCACCTCGCGCCGGATCTAGCGGTGGTCCTGTCACACCGGAAAGGCTATTCCCGAGTGTCGCGCCCCATTCTTGAGGGCATCCCTCTACCTGTGCTTAGGTCATTTCGTAGAAACTTCTCGTGCGTGCGTGCAGGGATTTTGTCGCCCATGCTGCGAAGGCCGCCGAGCAGACTGTATGTCTAAGGGGTGAAGTCGGAGCGACCTGCCCGGCTCACACCCGAATCAAGGAGGTAGGCAATGTGCCTATCGGTCGACACAGCATCCAGTAGCAAGCACCTGGAACCCCTACGCCCTATCAATCGATGTGATCTGGCTGACGAGCTCGCTGTCCTCGATGGCAAGCACGCAACCCTCATCATGTTCGCCCGGGAGGAGTCATCCGTGACCCTCTCCACATCCGGGCAGCTTCGCCGGGTCGACGTCGCCCTCGAGGACGACGACGATGATGACGAGGGCATGCTGTTCGAACTCGGCGGCGATGCCAGGCTGAACATCAACCCGGACAACATCGGCTACGCATGGGCCTGGTCGAACGGGTTCGAGCTCGACTGCCTGGGGCACATCCTCCAAATCCACTGGGCCGAACTCGACTGAGCTCGCGCTGGGGGGCACGTGGGCGCCTGTGGGCGTGTCCGGGCGCTTCGTCTTGCGCCTGGGCCGCCCATGCGGCTTTGGCCGCTTCACGTTGCCCACGACCCGTCCACCCAACCCGCATCTCGAACGTACAGTCGAAGTAGTCCACTAAACGCAACCAAAAGGCCACATGACAACTAAGAACAAGCCGGTCAGCCGCAGCCGCTACGTGCCCGTCTGGCTCGATCCCGAGGACCAGCGGCGCCTCGAGGCGAAGGCCATCGCACGCGGCTACTCACGGAGCAAACTCGCCGAGGAGCTAATCCAGCATGGACTCGGCTATCCCGGCGTCTCGCCACCGGAAGCCGGGAGAAAACAAGGCCGCTCCCGCCGCGAGGCGATTGCCGGACTTGCCGACCGCGAGGACGAATTCTCAGTCGAGGAGGCGATGGAAGCCACCGGGCTCAAGCGCGCTGTTACCTCCCACCACCTCAGGGAGATGGTCTGGTCAGGGCTGCTCAGCGAACGGGTCGTCCCAAACTCGTGCGGTAACGAGAAGCGTTACCAAGCGAACAAAACCTGAACTAAAAAGAGGCCCGCCGGAACGAAGCGGGCCTCATAACAACCCCAGAGGGGAACGCATGAACAGCTATGACCATACGTCCGACGCACAAGCACCGGCATCGAAGAATGGGCCGAGGCTCCAGATAGACCTCTCCGAGCCGCTTTACCGCAAGGCTGATCTTGCGTGGCATGCGCTGATGGAGACGAACGACGCAGATGAGCCGCGCGTCCTCGTCCGTGGAAACGAGCTTGTCCGCATGACGGAGCGCGGAGACCTTGAACCGTTCGTCGTCGACAATCTCACGGATCTGCTCTCGCGGGCGGCGCAGTTCAACCAATCGCCTCAGGGTGGCTCGCGCGCGGTAGACCCGCCGTCAAGCGTCGTACGGGCGTTGCTTGCCCGCGACTCAGGCGAATACATGGACGCGCCGCGCGTCGACCGCGTCGTCGACGTTCCAGTGCTGACCGCTGACGGCAGCCTCCTGGAGCGCCCGGGCCATCATGCGGGTTCGAAGCTGTATTACCGCCCGGCCGATGGCCTGGAGCATCTGCGGCAGCCAGACCGGCTCACTACCGAAGATGTCGAGCAAGCGCGCGACATGTTGATCGGCGAGGACGGGCTATTCATCGACTTCGAATTTGCCGACGAGGCGAGCCGCGCGCACGCAGTCGCGCTGCTTCTGCTTCCTTTCGTCCGCGAGTTCATCGGAAGCGGCTCGACACCACTTCACGCGGCGCTCGCCCATGACGTCGGGTCGGGCAAGACGTTGCTCGCGCAGGCGGCGCTCCTGCCCGGGTGCGGACTCGTGCCCGTGACGACCGGCACGGGCTCTGAGGAGGAGTGGCGTAAGAAGATCACGGCGCTGCTGCTCCGAGCGCCGGGAGCGGTCTTGCTCGACAATCTCTCCGGTGAACTCGACTCCGGCTCGCTTGCGGCAGCTCTGACGTCGGGCACCTGGAGCGATCGCATTCTGGGCGAGTCGCGGGAAGTGTCGCTTGAGATTCGGAATACCTGGGCAGTCACTGGTAACAACCTGAGCCTGACCCGCGAGATGACTCGCAGAACCGTCGCCTGCTTTCTGGATCCCGGTGAGGTGCGCCCCGCCGATCGCAGTCCGGACGAGTTTGCCCACCCCGACCTACTGGGCTGGGCCATGGAGAACCGACGGGAACTCGTCCGCGCCGCGCTCACGCTGATTCGGCACTGGCTCGAAGGGCCGGTGGGCTTGGTCGAAGGCGGATATGTCTACCTGAGAACCGGCGAAGCCCCGCGCCACAGTGAAACTGCAAAAGGGTCCTTTGGCCGGTGGGCGGGTGTGATCGGCGGGATTTTGGAAGCCGCCGAGATCGACGGCTTTCTCACGAACGAGCGCGAGCTGGCCGCCTCAGCCGACGAGGACACGGCCGATGCCAGGGAATTCCTCGCAGCGTGGCATGCACACACCCAGGAGTCGATGGAGTTCAAGGACATCGCCGCGATGTGTGACTTCGCCGAAATTCGTGACTACCTGCCGCCGGATCTGCTTAGCCTGCACGGAGACGATCTTCGTCAAGCGCTCCAGCCCTGGCTCCGCGACATGCACGGCTCATGGCGCGGCGGGTACCGGCTTGAGCAGGTGGACGGCCACCGACGCCTCCACTGGCGTGTGGTGAAGTCCACCCGTGGTGAAGCCGCCGTCGAGCCACCGCCTCCCGCGGCATAGGCTGGCTCGCGCGCGCTAGGCCACACCTGCCTTTCATGCGCATAAGCCACCCTGCCACCGTAGCTCCGCCCCCCACCCTGGAGGTAGTCTAAATT
>JALZIJ010000251.1 GCA_030860375.1 Actinomycetota bacterium
ACGCGGTACGGCTGATCAAGCTGGCGCTGAACAGCGGCATCTCAGGACAACTCGACGGTCCGTCGAGCTACCTCATGAAGTCGCCGCACACCCAACGGCCGGATGCGGACGCGCGCGAGCAGACAGAAGACTTCATTGCCGCGCATGCCCGCAAGGCACACGGCGACGCCGCTCCGAAGCGTGAGGCCGAGGCGCCTGCCGAAGCCTGAGCTTTCGGTCCCGCGGACTGGACCGCAAAAGTCCGCACCGGCTTGCTGAAACAGTGGGTGACGGTTCGCCAGCACTCTCCGTCGCCGTCTCGCTGCTGTCAGGTGATCCCGGCCCTATCCTCCGGGCGTGTCAGTCAAGCGTCACGATCGCCTGACGATTGCGCAGGTGACTCCGCTCGCGTGGGGCCAGCGCCACGAGATCAACGAGTTCGTTGCGCGGACGTCGGCTGAGCTCTCCGACCGCGGCCACCGGGTGGTGGTAGCCGCACCGTCCAGCGTGGGCGGCGGCACTCGCGAAGCGCGACGCCTCATCGATGCGGCGCGCGAGCAACCCGACGCGCTCTTCAACGGCACCTGGCGTGGCGAGCGCGCCGGCGACGGCGGTCCGCCCGTCTTGGCAGTCGGCACCGGCTTGCCGATGCCACGCGGACCACGGCCGCGAGGGGCGCCGTTGCCGCTCGACGTGTCAAAGAGCCTCGACGCGCTCCTCGGCGGCGTCGACTTCGACATCGTCCACGTTCATGATCCGTTCGCGCCCAGCGCAGCCTCACTGGCGCTACGCCATTCGCGCTCGCTGAACGTCGGGAGCTTTCACGAGCCGTCGGAGCGCGTGCTCTCGACGCAGGTCGCCCGCCCGCTGGTCGAGGTCTTCTTCGGCCGCCTCGACGCCCGCACCGCGAGCTGTTGCGAAACCGCCGATCTGATGCGGCGATTCTTTCCCGGCGGCTACGAGTTGGTCCGACCCGGATCGCGGTCGCTCGAGGGCACTTGGCCCGGCCGGACGCGACCCGGAGGCGAGGCACCGTTTCGGATTGCCTTTTGCCTCGAGGAGGAACGCGGCGCTCTTCGCCTCTTCATGCGAGCCCTACGCCGTCTGCCCCTCGACCTCGCATGGGAGGCGGCAGTCTGGCTGCCCGACGGGGGCGAAGTGCGGATGTCGAAGGCTCTCCGCGAGCGCGTTCACGTCGTTGGGCCACGCACCGTCGAGCCTGAGGAGCTGGTGGCAGCCGCGGATGTCCTTTGCGTGGCCTCGGGCGGCCCAAGCGTCGCCCCGGGGCTCGTTCGCACCGCGCTCGGGTCCGGGACGGTGCCGGTGGTCTCGCAGCTGCCGCTCTATGACGAATTGGTCTCGGGCGGCGAGTTTGGGCTGATGTTTCCCCCTGGCGATTCGATCACGCTCGCCGGGCAGATCGAGCGGCTCGCGCGTGCCGAAGGGCTCCGGGAGGGGTTCGTGACAAAAGCGCGTGGCCAGAGCCGCCACTGGGACGCGGTGACCGATCAGGTGGAGGAGATCTACGCGCGCCTCGCCGCACGACGGCACGACCCGCGCGGCGACAGCGCCGTCCGCAAGCGAATCTCTCGTCGAGGGCAGATCGGCGTCGACCTGCATATGCACACCGACCACTCGCCGGACTGTGCAACGCCTGTGAGGACGCTCCTCGAGACCGCGAGAGACCAGGGGCTCGGCGCGATCGCGATCACCGATCACAACGAGGTTTCGGGCGCGCTCGAGGCTCGCGAGATCGCGGACGAGGTGGGGATCAAGGTGATCGTGGCCGAGGAGGTAAAGACGGCCGAGCAGGGCGAGGTGATCGGACTGTTCTTGGAGGAAAAGATCGAGCGGGGGATGACGATGGCTGAGACGATCGCCGAGATCCGTCGCCAGGGAGGGCTCGTCTACGTGCCGCACCCGTTCGACCGACTTCACTCCGTGCCCGATTACGAGCACCTCCTCGACATGGTCGAAGAGATCGACATCCTCGAGGTCTTCAACCCGCGGGTTGCGCTCACCGCCTTCAACGAGGAGGCTGTGCGCTTCGCCGCCAAGTACCGGATCGTGCCTGGCGCAGGCTCCGACAGCCATGTCGCGCAAGGGCTGGGGAGCGTCATGATTCGCGTCCATGATTTCGAGGGGCCCGTCGAGTTCCTCGAAGCGATGCGAAACGCAGACATCGTCAGAAAGCACAAGAACCTCGTGTACGTCCAGGCGCTCAAGTTCATCCAGACGAGCGGGGGGCGTGGTGGGAGAGGCCACCCGGCGAGGGGCAAGGCCTGATGCAGGAGGGGGCCGCGGCAGGAGGCGGAGCGCCCCCAGAGAAGAATGTCACGGCTGTGCCCGTGACCGATGACGAGATCCAGGAGAAGTACCTCGAGCGGGCGATCCGCGAGCTCAACGGGCTCACGCAGCGCCTGCAGGAGTGCTCGCATTGCCCGCGTGGGAACTTGATGCCCGTCCTCGGCTCAGGGCATCCCCAAGCCGACGTGATGATCTTGAAGCACGCGCCCACCGCGGCCGAGATCGAGGAGGGCGTCGCTTTCTACGGCCGGGCGGGTAACGCCCTCATGAAGAGCTTCAAGCGCCTTGGCGTGGACCCGCTGACGGTATACGGGACGCTCTGCGTCAAATGCCCGATCTCCGACCCGTCGCTTGCGGCCGCCGAGTGCATCGAGCGGATCGTCGAGGAGATCGGGATCGTCGGACCTCGCCTCGTAGTGGTGATGGGGGAAGACGCCCTTGAGGCGTTGAACGAGGTCGACGTGCCGCTTTCCCGCCCGCTCGAGGGGACGCTCGGCAAGGTCCAGCCCTTCACCCCAACGGTCGAGGCACTCTACGTGCCCGACATCGACGACTCCCTCGATTCAGAAGAGTCGAAGCGCGAGTTCTGGCGTGCGTTCCGCGTGCTGGGCGACTGGTACGCCGACCTACCGCCGTACTAAGGATCGGGACATTCGGTTCTTCGTCCCGCGCCTGGGATCTACCTCAAACTGTGGTAATATCCCCGATTTGAGGTAGTCGATCGACCGTTGGTGGGGAAGGAGCCCGAGTAATGAGGCAGTGTGTTAGCCGGTTTGCGCTCATGTTGGGCGTGTGCGGCCTGCTCTTAGTGGCCGGCCCGAGAGCCGAGCCTGCCAGCGCCGCGGGCCCGTGCAACAAGTGGGGGGACAAGCTCCCGACCGAGATCTCGAAGGGCGAGGCGCGAGAGGCGGTCCTTTGTCTCCTCAACCGAGAGCGGAGCGCCAGGGGTATCCGACGGCTTGAACGAGACAAAAAGCTTCAACGAGCATCCCAGCGCCACACGGACTACATGCAAAGCCACAGCTGCTTCAGTCACCAATGCCCAGGCGAGCCCTCGCTCACCAAGCGTCTTCAGAATGTCGGCTGGCTCACGGGCGGCCTGAGCCGCTGGGCCTATGCGGAGAACATCGGCTGGGCTGGCGGAGATCTGGGCACACCCCGTTCGATTGTGGAGGCGTGGATGCAAAGCACAGGCCATCGCGACAACATCCTCAGCCGTACCTTCGACGAAGTTGGGGTCGGCTACTCCAAGGGCACGATCTACTCGAAGAACGCTGTCGGGTCGGTCGTCACGGCCGACTTCGGCTTTAAGCGCGGCTAACGGGCTACGCCT
>JALZIJ010000003.1 GCA_030860375.1 Actinomycetota bacterium
CACGCGAAGGTGGTCGAAGACTCATCGGCCGTGAAGTAGAAGGTCGGCGTCGAGTCCCTGGTGAACTGCCCCGGCGCGGAGGTGAACTGGGCAGCCGGGCTGCGGGTGTCGACGGTGAACTCCGCGAAGGCGGGGCTCGAGTCGACGTTGCCGGCCTGATCGCGTGAGCGCACCCGGAAGACGTGGTAGCCGTCGTTGAGGCTCTGGGGCTGGTAGGGACTGGCGCGGGGCTGGTAGTCGAAGCTGTCGAGGGCGCACTCGAAGGTCGCGTCCGCCTCAGATGAGGTGACCGAGAAGCTCGGCTGGTTCGAGCTCGTGAAGGCGGACGGCCTCGAGGTGATCGTCGTGTCGGGCAGCGTGTTGTCGACGGTGATCGAGATCGACGCCGGGGTCGCGTCGCGGTTGCCCGCTCGGTCGACCGCCCTCGCGCTGATCGTGTGCGGGCCCTCGGTCAAAAAGAAGCTGAAGGTGCTGTTGCAAGAGGAAAACGCGCCGCCGTCCAGCGAGCATTCGAAGGTTGCGTTCGGGTCGTTGCTGGTCGCCGTGTACTGTGGCCTCGTGTCCTTCGTCGAGCCGGTCGGGCCCGACAGGTCGGTCGTGGGAGCGGTCAGGTCGATGCGAAACGCGTAGCGGTCCGGATAGGGGTCGACGCGCCCGAGCAGGTCCATTGCCCTGACTTCGAACGTGTGAGCGCCCTCGCTGAGGCCGGTGTAGCGATTCAGGCTCACGCAGAGTTCGAACGGCGCCCCGTCGAGCGAGCACTGGAAGGTGACGCCTAGATCCGGCGAGCTGAACGCGAATTCGACGTCGGCGCTGTTGCCGAGCGCCGGCGGGGTGGAGTTGAGCACCGTCTCGGGCGGGCAGTCGAGATTGAGCTCGCCCGCTGCCCGCGTCAGCGCACAGTAGGCGAGCTTCGGCTCGATCGTCGTGCCCAGCAGCCCTTCCGTGGCACGGACCACGCCGAAGCCACGCTCAGGGTCGTCGGCCGAGACGTTGCTCGGCTCCGCCAGGGTATTGACGAGCACCCCGCTCACGTCCGACATCGTCAGCATCTTGCGGGTCGCCCGCATGACCAGGTCCTTCTGCTCGTCCTCGTTCAGCGCCAGGCCCCCCGTCGTGGTCGCCCCGGTCTCGGTCACGTACAGCGGCGTCTGCTCGTCGTCGTATTTCGTCCTGACGGCACGGATGCCGGCGAAGAACTGGGCGAAGGGGGTTCCCGCGCCCAGGCGAGAACCCGGGTAGTAGTGGAAGTTGATCGCGTCGGTGTGGGATTTGAGCGAAGGGCTGGCTGCATAGGCCTGATCGAGGAAGTCCGCGGCGCTGAGCGAGTCCGGTTTCAGCGAGCCACCGAGCCCGCCCGCAAACACCTTCCCCTGGGGGTTCACGCCCTTCACGGCGTCGTAGGCCGCCGCCAGCAGCTCCGCGTAGCGCGCGGGGTCGACGCCGGACTGCCACTGGTTGAGGAAGTTGGGCTCGTTCCAGATCTCGATCGTCGCCCGGGGGAACCGCCGCGTCACCTCGGTGACGAACTGCTGCCACTCGCCGAGCATCGAGCGGGCCGGAGGGTAGTGGCAGGAGGCGGAGGTCCCGCAGTCCTGCGGAGCGCCCGGATCGCGCGCCCACACCGGAGCGAAGGAAATCGTAAAGATCGGTCTGATCTCCTCTGCGAGCAGCGCGTCGTAGAGCTTGGCGTAGTTTCCGAAGCCGGTCTCGTTGTACTTGTCGCGGGTGGGCTCCAGCCCCGCCCAGCTGATCGGGGTTCGGGCCGCGTTGCCTCCGGCCTTCTTCGTCAGCGTTGCGACCATGGCCGGGGCGAGCTCTCCGATGTGCAGGGTGCCACTGAAGCCGAGCTCCTTGCCGGCGGGCGCCCCGGAGAGCTCGGTGTTCTCGTCGCCGCCCGGGTCCGGAGCGTCGGCCGCCAGCGCTTGATGAGGAAGGGCAAAGCCGGCGACGACGAGAGCGAGGCACCAGAGCGCCGATACGAGGCACGGCGGAGCCGGGAGCTGCCACTTTAGCCGTCCCTGGACTTGTTGTCCGCTTTTCTTTCTCGCCATTCGTTCCTTCGGTAGGCGCCCACGTGCGATCCGCCGCGCTCGATCAAAAGGACCGGGCGGGTCTTCTCAGCTCGTCCCGAGCGGGCTAAGAGGCCCTCTTGAGGTTCTTCGACCAAGAGCCCCGCCCGGGTGAGGCCGCACGCGGAACGTCGGTTATCCGTCCAGGCCGTTTCGGGCCGCCGCAGCTCCAGCGCGTAAGCCTGCTTGGATATCCGGGATGCGCAAGCGCCTCTTTGCCTTGGCAACCCGGGTCGCCACCAACCCCCGCCTGCGCGCCGGCCGCAAGTATCGCTGTCCATGCTGCGGTCGGGGCTCACGGCGTTTTGTCGCGGGAGGCTACGCCGGGCGGCCGGAGGCGGCATGCCCGTGGTGCGGCTCACTGGAGCGTCACCGCGTGATGGCGCTCTTCCTGCGCGACTGGCTGAACGATCATCACCCCCGCGACATCCTTCATTTCGCTCCAGAGCGGGGCATCCGTCCAATCCTCAGACGGAACGCGCACGCTCGCTACGTGGCCGCTGACCTAGACTCCGCGCCGGGGGTCGTGTCCGTTGACATCATGGCGATGCCTTTCGAGGACGCGAGCTTTGACCTGATCGTCTGCTCTCACGTCCTCGAACACGTTCTCGACGATCGCGCAGCGATGGCGGAGATGCGTCGTGTCCTCCGTCCGCGAGGAACCGCGCTTCTACAGGCGCCCGTTCGCTACGGGCGGGACACCGACGAAGACACCACAGTGACCGACCCCGTGATTCGGTACCAGCGCTTTGGACAGCCGAACCATTGGCGCTTCTACGGAGAGGATTTGTCCGATCGCCTCAGCTCCGCCGGCTTCGCGGTCCAGGTTGTCAATCACGAGCTGGGGCTGAGTCCCGAGGTGCGCCGCCGCCACCGGTTGGACGAACCGTGGGGTGGCTTCAGCTCGGCAAGCGACATCTACGTGTGTGAGATCCCAGGCGGCTGTCAAGGCTGAGCCTGCGCCGGCCCCGGGTGTGGCTCCGCGCTCAGCGCACCCCCCGCTCCCACGCCCTTGCCGACCCGATCCGCTCGAGCGTCGTCGGGTGCGTGCCGAAGAGGGCGGTCGCCCAGCCTGGCGGACTCACGTCAGAGAGGTTTCGCTCGGCGAGCCGCGTCTGGAGGTCGACAAGCGCGTCCGGATCTTCGGTGATGCGAAGGGCGAAGGCATCGGCGCTCGCCTCGACCTGGCGCGAGAGCTGATTCGCCGGCACGTTGACCGCGAACGAGACCAGGGCGATCGCGAGGAATAGCGCCGGAACCGCGGCAGGCGATCCCGGGTCGGCCCCCGAGCGCCGGGCCAGGGCGTTCGTCCCCTCGCGGACCAGCATGAGGCCGAGGGGCGTAACCAACGCGGCGAAGAGGATCCCTCGAGGGATGTCCGAGTGGGCAACGTGAGCGAGCTCGTGGGCTACGACCGATCGGAGCTCCGGCTCCGTCGTCCCATCGATCAGCGTGTCGTAAAGAACCACGCGCTTGGTCGGTCCGATGCCTGCGACGTACGCGTTGAGCGCGGTCGACTGGCGCGAGGCGTCCACCCTGTAGACCTCGCCCACCTCGACGCCCGAGCGCTCTCCGAGCTCGACCACGCCCGCCCGGATCTCGCTGGAGGTGGGCAATTCATCGAAGTCGTTGAAGAGCGGCGCGATCACGACCGGCGCTACGAGGCTCATGACGGCGCCATACCCAACGACCACGATCGTGCCTGGCACCCACCAGCGCCGCGGCGAGCGGCGGATCAGCCCGGAGAGCGCAGCCGCCCCCGCCCCCGCGACCAAGGCTGCGATGGCGAGGGCCTTGGCCTCGTCCCCGAGCCAGGCGCTGAGCGACTGCGTCGAGAGGCCTACGTCGATAGAGCGCTCGTGCGCGGCGAGGGAGGTGGGAAACGACGCCACGTCGGCCGCGACGACCACCACGACTCCGGCGGCCGCCGTCCCCAGGAGGGTGCGGGCCGAGAGCCGTCCGAGCAGGTCTCGAGTGGCACGCGGGCGACCCACCGCGAGGGCGCCCACGACCAGGGCCTGCGCTGCAAGTCCGCCGACAAGGAGCAACCGCTGACCGTCACGAAAGTCCGACGCGCGCTCGAGCGCAGCCGCGTCGAAATACTCGCTTGCGGCGACGCTCTCGGGCGAGATTCCCTCCTCGGACGGCGCGAGAAGCAGCACCGCCCCCTCGGCGACCACGACTAACGCTGCAAAGCAGATCCCAGCCCGTGCCGCATGAGAGCCCGATATCCGGCGGCGAAAGTCCCTGATCGCCATCCACACCTACGATAGTCCGCTCCTTTGCGAATAGCCGTGATCTCCGACATCCACGCGAACCTGCCCGCGCTTGAGGCCGTCCTGGCCGAGATCGAGCGAGACCCGCCCGCCGAGCTTTGGTGCCTGGGCGACGTCGTGGGCTACGGCGCTCAGCCCAACGAGTGCTCCCGCCTCGTGGCCGAGCGAGCCGATCTGTGCCTGGCCGGGAACCACGACCTCGCGGCGCTCGACGCCCTGGACATCTCGTCGTTCTCGCCCGCTGCCGCCGAGGCCGCTCGCTGGACGCGCAAGCACCTCGACGGCGAGTCCCACGAGTTCCTCTCGAGCCTCAAGGCAGAAGACGAGTCGCGGGACGTGGCCGTCTATCACGCGTCACCCCGGGACCCGGTATGGGAATACGTCCTATGGCCCGAGCAGGCGGGCGAGTGCATCGCGCGGCAGGCCAGCCGCGTGGCGATGATCGGCCATTCCCATGTCGCGCTCTGCTTCCGGGCATCTGACGACGGCGACGTCGATGCGACGCATGGCGCACAAGTGGCAGCCGGCACCACCCTCGACGTGAGCGAGGGGAGCTGGCTCCTCAACCCGGGCAGCGTGGGCCAGCCTCGCGACGGCGACCCGAAAGCTGCCTGGGTCGAATTCGACACGGAAGCCTGGACTGCCACCTACCAGCGCGTCGAGTATCCGATCGAAAAGGCTGCGGCGTCGATCATCGAAGCGGGCCTTCCCGAACACCTCGGACGCCGTCTCTTCGTCGGGCAATGACGGCCGGGGAACTACATACAATCGCCGGAGTGCCGGGGATACGCGCAAGATTTGGCGCGATGTGTGCGATCGCCTGTGTCGCAACCGTCGCCGGGTGCGGTGGCGGCGACGAGGACCCAGAGGGGTCGATCCCTTCCGAGACAGGCAACGCGATCGTCAATCAGCTCGACGAGCTCGACGCTCAGGTCGAAGCCGGGAAATGTGTCGACGCCGAAGCAACGGCTCAGGGCGTCCAAGCGGCCGTCGCGGGCCTTCAAGACCTCGAGGAGGATTTGGAGCAAGCACTCGTCCGAGCAAGCGACAACCTCGTCATACAGACGCGCGAGGACTGTGAGGTACCCGAGCCCGAGCCACCGCCGACCGGCACTTCGGACGGCGCCGGCGTCCTTGAAGACGACGAGGGCTGATGACACCTCCGGGCGGCAACACGATCTCGGACCGCTACGAGCTGGGCGACCGCCTCGGCTCGGGCGGAATGTCGACGGTCTACGGCGCTAGAGATCGCGTCCTCGAGCGAACGGTCGCCGTCAAGATCCTCGCCGAGCACCTGTCCGACGACGACAAGTTCGTCGCTCGCTTTCGGCGCGAGGCGCTTGCCGTCGCCCGTCTCATCCACCCGAACATCGTTCAGGTGTACGACACGGGGGTCGACCACGACCGCCACTACATCGTCATGGAGTACGTCGAGGGCCGCTCGGTCGCGCAGCTCCTTCAGCGCCGCGGCAGGCTCGGCTCCGACGCAGCTGTCTCGGTCGGCATACAGTCTTGCGCCGGCCTCGAGTACGCGCACCGCCAAGGAATCATTCACCGCGACGTAAAGCCGGGAAACCTGATGGTGATCGGCGGGCCCGCAGGCAGGCCGTCGAGTACCGTCAATCCTCAAGAGCCGATCACTGACGAGATGACGGTGAAGCTCACAGACTTCGGCATCGCCCGTGCGGCGGAGCAGACCCGCCTGACCCAGGTCGGCTCGGTGGTGGGGACGGCGGCCTACCTCGCACCGGAGCAAGCCCGCGGAGACGAGGCAACCCCAGCCGCCGACGTGTACGCGCTCGGTGTCGTCATCTACCAGATGCTGACGGCCCGCCTACCGTGGGAGGGGTCGAGCCTTGCGGAGCTCGCCACGCGCCGCGAGTCGGAAAGTCCCCTACCCCCGACGTCTTACGACTCGTCCGTTCCCGAGACGCTCTCGACCGCCGTCCTGCGTGCGCTCGAGGGAGACGTTGCCGACCGCTACACATCGGCGAAGGAGCTTTCCCAGGCGCTCCGGGCCGGCTTGGCGGGCCGCGAGCCGCCTGTTGCCTCCGACGAGGCTCCCACGCGCGCGCTCCTCGCCGGTGGCGCCGTCACCGATGCGACCCGCGCGATGGATTCCCCTGATATCGCCACCCCCGTTTCGCCCGAGCGTGCTTACAGGCCCCGCCGAGCCGTGGCTCCCGCGCCGGTACCGGCACCCGCCCCCGTTCCGCCCGAGAAGCGCTCTGCTGGTTCGAGGTTCCTGCGATTCCTCGGTGTCCTCTTCCTGATCGCGGTCCTTGCTGGGGTAATTGCCGTGGTCGTCCTGGTCCTGACCGACGCCGGCCAGAGCACCGATCTCGGCGACTTCATCTCGGACGAGATCAACGAGCAGATCGACAAGCTCAAAGACCTCGTTCAAGACAACCTGCAGTAGCGATTCAGCCCTCCCAAGGAGCGGCGCCTCCAAGTCCTGCTTCCCGGTAGGCCGCGTAGCGCCCGGCCTTGATCGCCTCGCGCGCCCCTTGCACGAGGCGCTCGAGATAGGTGAGGTTGTGGAGCGTGAGGAGCCTCACCGCGGTCAGCTCCTCCGCTCGCGCGAGGTAGTGGATGTAAGCGCGGGTATGGCGCGTACAGGCCGCACATGGGCAGCCCTCGACCAGGGGCTCTTTATCGGCCTCGAGCGCCCGCGAGCGCACGTTCATCCGAAAGCGAGCGTCGGGCAGAGGCGCGAGCGCCACACCGTGGCGCCCGAGACGGGTCGGCACCGCGCAGTCGAACACGTCGATGCCGAGCGCGATCCCGTCGAGGAGATCGTCCGGCTCGCCGATTCCCAGAAGGTGCTTTGGCGAGTCGACCGGCAGAAGCGGGACGGTCATGTCGAGGACTCCTCGCATCTCTTCCTTGTCGCGGCCGAGCGTCCCTCCGATGGAGATGCCGTCGATCCCGGCCGCGCTCACCCGTTCGGCGGAGCTTCGACGGAGGTCTTCGTGGACGCCTCCCTGGACGATGCCGAACACAGCCTGCTCGCGAGGGCCCTCGCGCTCGTGCCATTCGAGGCAGCGGTCAAGCCAGCGATGCGTCCGCTCCGTCGCGCGCGCCGTGTAGTCGAAGTCCGCGTGGTACGGAGTGCACTCGTCGAAGGTGAGCGCGATGTCCGATCCGAGGGCGGCCTGGATCCTCATCGACTCCTTCGGCCCCATGAACCGCTCGACACCGTCG
>JALZIJ010000005.1 GCA_030860375.1 Actinomycetota bacterium
GGATTCTAGTCCGGCGTCTCACAAAAGTTTGATGTGTTAAACTTTGTTTTGTGGATGACCTAAACAACGACGGCAAGGCCACGCGAAAGCTCAGCCGCCGAAAGCTCATCGCCGGCGGCCTGGCAGCAGCGCCTGCGTTGGCCGTGCTTCATGAAGTCGCCCCACACCAAGGCGTCCACGACGCGCTCGGGGGTTCGCAATCCTCGGAGGCCGTGGCATCCGGCGGCAAAGGTATGACGCATGCCGCGAGCCCGACTCCGGCGTCAGGTGTGACGAGCGCGCATCTCAACGGTCTCGGCACTGCCGGAGCCACCTTCCGGGACGGCGCCACAGTCGACCACAAGGCGAACGGCTTCAACCCCACCGATGTCCTCCGCGACTTCGATGCCGGCAAGACGACTCGGCTCGCGAGTGGGCGAATTCTTCGCGAGTGGACGCTGATTGCGGCCGATAAGGAGATCGAGGTCGCGCCCGGCGTCACGTTCCCCGCCTGGACCTACAACGGCCGCGTGCCGGGTCCGACACTTCGATGCACGGAGGGTGAGCTCTTGCGGATCCGCTTCGTGAACGGATCGGCGCATCCGCACACAGTCCATTTCCACGGACTTCACCCCTCCGCGATGGATGGGGTTCCAGGAGCCGGGCCCGGCATCATCGAGCCGGGCAAGTCGACGACGTATGAGTTCGATGCCGAGCCGTTCGGCCTTCATCTCTACCACTGCCACGTCTCACCTTTGGCCGAGCACATCGCCCGCGGCATGTACGGCACCTTCATCGTCGACCCGAAAGAGGGGCGCCCCGACGCCGACGAGATGGTGCTGGTCCAAAACGGCTGGAACACGACATTCGACGCCGACGGCAACCAGCTTTATGCGGTGAACGCAATCCCGTTCCACTATGTGAACGAGCCGATCAAGGTCCCCAAGGACGAGCTCGTGCGGATCTATCTCGTGAACATCCTCGAGTACGACCCGATCAACTCGTTCCACCTCCACGGCAACTTCTTCAACTACTTCCCGACGGGCACCTCACTCACGCCGACCGAGTTCACTGACACGGTCATCCAGGGCCAGGCGCAGCGAGGCATCCTCGAGGTGCGCTTTCCCCACCCTGGGCCTTTCATGTTTCATGCCCACAAGACCGAGTTCGCAGACCTCGGGTGGATGGGGTTCTTCCATGTGGGCGAATAAAGACCGGTCTTCCCCTCGGGGGACCGGCAGATACGTATGACCCAGCGGCTTCCTCTCTGGGTACTTGCGGGCGGAGTGCTCGCCCTGATCGCTGTCGTGCTCGCCACGATCGCGATTGTCGGTGACGACACCCTGCCTGAGCGCGCCGGCCCGCCGATCGAGGAGCTCGCTGTTGAAAGCACACGCCTCGAGCCGAACAAGATCGAGCTGAAGGTCAGGAATACAGGCCCTGACGCGGTGCAGATCGCCCAGGTGTTCGTGGCGGACGCCTTCGTCGACTTCGACGGTGCTTCGGAGCCGGTCGGGCGCCTCGGTTCCGAGACGATCACGCTCGACTTTCCGTGGCAGGAGGGTCAGCCGTATCTGATCTCGCTGGTGACCTCCACCGGCGCCGTGATCGAGCACGACATCCCGGTTGCAGTCGAGACGCCGCAAAGCGACGGCGACCTCTTCGCGTTGATGGCGCTGCTGGGCCTCTACGTCGGACTGATCCCTGTGACGCTCGGGATGCTGCTTCTGCCCGCCATGCGACGCTTTCGCCCGACGTGGATTCGCGTCGTGATGGCGGTGACAGTCGGCCTTCTCGCCTTTCTGGCCGTGGACGCGAGCCTCGAAGGATTCGAGATCGCAGACGAGTCGGGCGGCGCCTTCGGCGGTACGGAGTTGGTCCTGCTGGGGGCGGGCCTCGCCTTCATGGCGCTGACGGGGGTGGACCGCTTCCTCGCCGCGCGTCGCGGCGACGGGGCGGAGGCGAGCGGCATACGGCTCGCGCTGATGATCGCGATCGGCATTGGGCTTCACAACATGGGCGAGGGCCTTGCGATCGGTTCCGCTTACGCGATCGGGGAGCTGGCTCTCGGTGCAGCGCTCGTCGTCGGCTTCGCAATCCACAACACAACGGAGGGATTCGCGATCGTTGCTCCGCTGGTCCGTAGCGGGGAGAGACCTCGACTCGGTCGCCTCGCCGGCCTCGGTCTGATCGCCGGAGCTCCCGCGATCCTCGGTGCTGTGATCGGATCATCGGTCACGAATCCCGAGTTGTCGGCCTTCCTCCTTGGTCTCGGCGTGGGCGCCGTGGTCCAGGTGATCGTCCAGATCGCGCCCGCGATGCGGGACAAGGGCGGGCGCGCGATCGATGCAGTGACGGCGTCCGGCATCGCCGCGGGCGCGACCGTGTTCTATCTGACGAGCCTCCTCATCAGCGCCTAGATCCAATGGCACATTCAGGCTTCAGACGTGACCCGCAAGCGCCGAACACGGAAGCCGTCGAGGACTACGCGAAGGCGCTTCATTCGCTGGCGCTCCGAGGTGACGGCCCCGTCTCCACCTCCGCCCTGGCTGAGCGTCTGGGTGTTTCAGCCGGGTCGGTGACATCGATGCTCAAGCGCATGGACGAGATGGGGCTGGTGCGGCACGAGTCGTATCACGGCGCACTACTCACCGAGCGCGGCGAGCGAGTGGCGCTCGAGGTCATCCGCCACCATCGCCTGCTCGAGTCTTTCTTGGCCGACGTCCTCGGCATGCCCTGGGATCGCGTCCACGACGAGGCCGAGGTGCTCGAGCACTACATCTCAGAAGAGCTCGAGGAGCGCATCGCCGATGCGCTCGGCGATCCGCGGCACGACCCACACGGTGATCCGATCCCGAACGCGGCTCTCGACATCCCTACCGACGACACGGTGAGCCTGCGTGAGATCGAGCCCGGCTCGCTCGCATCGTTCGCGCGCGTCTCGGATTCCGATTCGGCGATGCTCCGCTATCTCGACGAGCGCGGGATCAGGCCCGGGGCCGAGCTTCACGTCTTGAGCCGCGACCCCTTCGATGGGCCGCTCCACGTCTCGGTCGAGGGCTCGGAGCATGTCCTCGGCGAGCGGCTGGCCGGCGCTATGCGGGTCCTCGCGCCGAAGTAGGCTGGCGGGCATGGCCCTCGCCGAGAGCTTTCAAGAGATTCTCGACTCACTCCCCGACGACTGGACCGACCTCACGCTCGACATTCGGCTACCCGACGAGCAGCGCTACATCGACGCCGCCGTGATCCTCACCCAGGTGAACGCCCAGCCCTACTCGAAAGCCGACTGGCACTGGCGCCTCCTCGTCGCAAACACGTTCGGCCACGCGGCGGCGGCGCAAACCGTCAAGGGCACGCTCGAGCTACTGGACGGGGAGGGCATCGAAGGCGAGATGGTCCTACGCGACTTCCGCGAAGGCCGCGCCGAGATCAAGCAGATGTGGGGCCGGCCGGAATCGGTGCGCCAGCAGTTCCGGCGCAGTCGCCGGCTCTAGCGCCCCGCTCCGCGGTGTTAGGGGACGTCGATGCCATTGGATCGCGCGAAGCGCTCCCAACTCTCGTAACGTTCGGGGTCGAGCGTGCCCGGCTTGACGCCGTCCGCGAAGGCGTCGGCCTCGGCGAGAGCGTCCATCTGTGCCTCCTGGGAGCGCGCATCCAGGCCGTCGATCGCGTCCATGAGGCTCTCGAGCGCCGCGTCCGGATCGTTGGCGGCCAACTCGTAGCCGCGTTCGAGTCCCGCCTGCATTGATCTGACGAGCTCCGGCTCCTCATCCGCGCGCTCTTTTGTTGTGACCACCACCAATTCAGGGAAAGGCTTCGCCGCGAAGTCGCCCACGCGGAACTCTCGTGTTGGCACGCCGAGCTCCTTCAGCGCTACCCCCTCCGCGTTCCAGAACGCGGTCGCCGCGTCGAGCTTTCCGGCCGAGAGCGCGGCCACGGCGTCGAAGCCGATTACGGTGCGCTCGATCGAAGACGGATCGCCGCCGTCGGCCTCGATTACCGCGTCGAGCACGGCGTCGTCAGAGGGAAGGCCGGTGACGCCGACCTCGCCTTCCTCGAGGTCTGACGGGCGGCTGACGGCGTCGGCGTCGGCCGCGATTACCGACGCGAGCGGCACCTGAACCAATGCGGCAACGGGGACGAGGTCGAACCCCCGCGAGGAGGCTGTGCCGAGGTCGTTGATGTCCATCACCGCGAAGTGCGTGCGCCCGGCGGCGAGGAGCTTGGGCGCGTCCGTCGAGTTGCCGGGCGTGCGAATCTCGAGGTCGAGGCCGGCGTCTGCAAACCAGCCTCGCTCGTCGGCCGCATAGAGCCCGGCGTGGACGGCGTTCGGCGTGAAGTCGAGCACGAGCGTCGCCTCGCGTGAGGCGCCCGGTTCAGCACCGTCCTCACCGCAAGCCGAAAGCGCGAGGACGGCCGCCAGCAGCGCGACGACCCTTTTCATCTTCGGCGCAGCGTACGAGATCTCCCGAACGTCCGACGTTGTGGCGCATAGCGTGGAGCGCGGGACGTTCGGCAGGTATCGGTGGCCGGGTATAGGCTCGCGGGCGTGGCTGATCATCGACTCTCAGAGGAGCTCTTGGTCCACGTCGAGATCCCGAAGGGCTCTCGGAACAAGTACGAGTACGACGAGGGGATCGACCGGATAATCCTCGACCGCTTCCTTTCCTCTTCGATGGTCTATCCGACCGATTACGGCTACCTCGTTGATCACTGGGGCCGCGACGGCGACCCGCTCGACGCCATGGTCTGCGTCTCCGAGGCGACCTTTCCGGGATGTGTAATCCCGGTAAAGCCGGTGGCCCTCTTCAAGATGAGAGACGACAAGGGCGAGGACGACAAGATCGTCTGCGTCCCCCACCACGACCCGGGCTGGAATCACGCGGAGACGCTCGACGACATCCCCGGGCAGCTCCAGAACGAGATCACGCACTTCTTCTCCGTCTACAAGCAACTCGAGGGCAAGGAGGTCGAGGTCGACGGTTGGAAGACGCTGGAGGAGGCTCGCGAGGTGATCGCGGACGGAAAGCGGCTCTGGGACGAGCGCATGGGGTCTGGCCCCGAGAATGCAGACCCCTCGATCGACGGCGGCGATGGAGGGGTCTGACCCCTCCGGCTGCCGCGCGGTCTCGGCGCGGCTGAGCCGGCGCATCGACCCGTCTCCTTCGGTACCGTCGATCGGTGAGGAAAGCACGCATCGCCATGCTCACGGCGGGCGCGGGGGGGGGGGGGGG
>JALZIJ010000006.1 GCA_030860375.1 Actinomycetota bacterium
ACAGAGGTCTGGGCGAAGAAATTTAAAATCAAAGAGACAGAGACGACCGTCACCTGCTTCCCGTCGACGGCGAGTGGGTGAAGCTCGTACCGCCCCGCCCCGCTCACGTTTCTCATGATTCGGTGCAGGTCGTCCTCGAGGCCCGGCGTCAGCTCCCTGCCGACGATCGTGCCGCCGTCGTCCACGCCGATGAGGATCAATCCGCCCTCGGCGTTGGAGAACGCGACAACTGCATCGCCGATCCCCTTGCTGCCTGCGCCGGTCTTTCGCTCGATGACCGCCGTCTCGTGCGGGAACGAGGCGTTGAACTCCTCCTCGGTCATGGTGAGGGGCGGAGGCTCGGCAGACTTGGGATGAAAGGGAGGATATGCCAATCTTGCAAAAGCGTAGATTGCAGATGTGCAAGTTTGGCATAAGACCCGGACCGCCCTGACCCGCGGGCCGGCGGGGTAGCCTGCGCAAGGATGGCTAAAGCGGCCCGAAGCGTCGAGGACTACCGCCACGAGCGCGCTCGCCGGCTGAACAATCCGACGGCCGCGCTCGCGCGCGAGGATGTCGCGTCGGTTCCCGAGCGCAGGTACGACTACGACCCGCGCTTCCCGCCCGAGCTGTGGTGGGCGGGCAAGGACCAGGACGCCGAGTTCGAGGTCGAGGCGCCCTCGATCCACATCCACGAGATGCTCTCCGCCGAGGCGATCGTGGCCTCTGCGAGGCGCGAGGAGCCCCAGCTCGAGATGTTCGGCGACCCGCGGCTCGAGCGGGCCAAGGCCGTCGAGTTCTACGAGCACGAGACCGACTGGAAGAACCGGTTGATCCTTGGCGACTCGCTGGTGGTCATGGCCGGCCTGGCCGAGCGCGAGCGCCTGGCCGGTCAGGTCGGGATGGTCTACCTCGACCCGCCCTACGGCATCAACTACAACTCCAACTTCCAGGCTCGGATCTCCAACCGCTCGCCCAAGGAGACTCGCGACGAGTCGCTGACGCGAGAGCCCGAGCAGATCCAGGCCTACAGGGACACCTGGCAGCTCGGCATTCACTCCTACCTGAGCTACCTGCGCTCTCGGCTGGTTGCGGCCCGCGAACTGCTGTGCGACGACGGCTCGATCTTCGTGCAGATCGGGCCGGACAACATGCACCTCGCGCGAGTGCTGCTGGACGAGGTCTTCGGACCCGAGAACGCCTGCACCGTCATCACCGTCGCCAAGACATCTCAGGTGACATCCCGCCTGCTGCCCGAAATCCAGGATTTCCTGCTCTGGTACGCAAAGGACAAGGACAGGGTCAAGTACTTCCAGCTGTTCGAGCAGCGCGCGCCCGAGGCCGAAGCGGGCTACTCGAACGTCGAGACGCCCGAGGGAGAACGCCGGAAAATGACCGCGGAGGAGCAGATGAAGCCGCGTGGGCTCCTAGCCGCCGGGTGCCGTCTCTTCTCGCTCGGCGACGCGACCTCGCAGGGCTACAGCGAGACCAAGACCGTCCCGTTCGAGTTCCAAGGTCGCACCTTCCACCCAGGTCCCAACCGCCACTGGTTGCTGCGCGTGGAGGGCATGGAGGGACTCGCCCGGGCCGGTCGCCTCGAAGTCGTCGGCAACACGCTGCGGTACGTCCGCTACTTCGACGACTTCGGCTCGGCTCGGCGCACCAACATCTGGACCGACACCGGTCAAGCCGGGTTCGCTCAGCGCAAGAAGGCCTATGTGGTCGAGACCAACCCGAAGATCGTCGAGCGGTGCATCGCCATGACCACGGAGCCCGGCGACCTCGTCCTCGACCCCACGATCGGATCGGGAACCACGGCGTGGGGATGCGAGAAGCTCGGGCGTCGCTGGATCGGCACCGATACGAGCCGTGTCGCGATCGCGCTCGCACGCGAGCGGCTGCTGACCGCGAAGTTCGACTATTACGAGTTGATCGAGCCCGACCGTGGCGTCGACGCCGGACTGCGGTATCGCTCAACCGAACGGGTCACCGCCAGTTCCATCGGATACGGCGAGGCTGCCGAGACCGAGGTCTTCTACGACCAGCCGAAAGTGGACCGCAGTCGCAT
>JALZIJ010000010.1 GCA_030860375.1 Actinomycetota bacterium
TGAGCGACACGATTGCTCAGTTCCCGACCTTCAGCGAGGCCTATCTGCCAACGCTCGAGAGCCTCACGCTCTGACGGGATGGAGGATTGGGCGTTTCCCTGGAGATAGAGCGGATTGACGTTGACCCGAGGGATGCTCCCCGTCACAGGTTCGGACACGGCAATCCCTGGGTAAGTCGTGTGTAAACCCGTGTGCCCCGCCGAGAGGCCACGTCGGGTATGAGAAGATGCGGGGCAATCGCCTCGATCAGGCCAGTTTCAGCGTCGCCGCCCGCGCGCCTCCTCTTGGTTCCCTCATTCACCGAGCTCGAATGGGGAATCCTCCCCCTGCTCGAGGAGTGGGCTGAGGTGGCAACCTTTGACATGCCGGGCACCGGCTCGGAGCCTCTTCCCGCGGGCCTTCGCATGGACGATCAAGCCCGAGGTATCGACCACGACACCCTCGTCGCATGGCGCGATGCCGGTGCCAAGCGAGCCATGGCCGAGATCGAACATCGCGGTTGGGAGACCGTCGTCCTGGTTGCCGACGCCCACGGTGCGCCGACGGCCGTCAGAGTGGCCGAGCGATGGCGCGGCACGATCCTCGGCCTCGCCCTTGGGCATGCAGCGCTGTCCAGGGCCACGGAGGGCGATCGCCCCCCGATGAGTGGGAAAGTCTGGGCCGCATTCGGGCAGCTTGCGCGCCAGGGGAGGGAGGAGTTCGTCCGCTACGGGCTCGCTCAGATGACCCGGGGTGGGATCGACGAGGAACTGGCAGACGAGATGATCGAGCGGTTCCGCGACATGGACTTGGTAGCCGCCATGGTCGCCGCCATCGGCCGTGAGCCCGAGCCGATCGGCGAGAGCCTGAAGGCCCTCAACCTGCCGATGCTGCTCGCCAAGCACGAAGGATGCCTGGCCCACACCGACGAAGGCTTCGAGGACATCGTTGCGGCCTTCCCGGAGGCGCACTCCGTGATCTGCCCGGAAACGTGTTCGTCGAGTTCCACGTTCGCCGCCGCCCTTAAGCGTTTCTGCGACGCCGAGGTTGATTGTTGATCGCGGCTGCCCTAACTAGTCCCGACAAACGCCTGAGTGCGAGGACTAGCGGAGGCGGGGACTCCACCGCCAAAACGTCCCTCGCTAGCGCGCTTTCAGTTCGCCCAGCTCGTCAAGCGCCTGAGTAACACCGGCCCGCGGGGAGGGGTACCGGAATTCGAATCCGGTCTCGATCAGCGCAGCTGGATTCGCGTGCAGGTCAGTGGTCATCGTTTCGACGGCCGGACGGCCCGCAACGAGGGCCGCGATTCCGGTCGGGATGGAGCCCGGGGACTTTCGTCCCATTCCGGCAGCGGTTAGGTCCATCAATTCGCGCTGCGTCGTATCCGAGCCGTCAGCGGCGACGAAGGTGCGGCCAGCGGTGGTGGACCGCGCCAGCCCGGCGATGTGGACCAGGGCCCTAGCAGCGTCGTCCACGTGTGTGAGCGGAAAGTGGTTGTGACCGTCCCCCAGCACGCGAGCGCGTCGCTTCTTGAGTCCGTCGACGAAGACGTCGGCGTACACCTTCCCCGCTCCGTAGACCATGGCACCGAAGTACACGAAGGTGGCGACAACTTCCGAACGCTCAATCAGACCGCGGGCCGGGATGCCGATCGCAGAGAGCCCTTGGTCGCCTCTTCCTGGCTTCGATCGTTCGCTGACGACCCCGTTCTCGTCGGGGACGAGATCGTCGACGCCGCTGACGTAGATGAGCAGGGGTCGCTCATCGGGGGGTCGCGAACCGAGCGCTTCGAGGACCCCTTGGGTCGTTTCCTGTCGCTGGCCGGCGATCTTGACCACGGCCCGACGTCCGAGCCGCTTGGGGAATGCAGGCTGGACCAGATCGACCACCGCCTCCGCGCCGGAAAGCTCTGCTTGCCAGGCGGCTGGGTCCCGGACCTCGGCACGGACGGGCGTCGCGCCGGCCACGGACAAGGTGGCCGCTGAGCGCTCGGAACGGGCCAGCGCCTTGACCTCCCAGTCGCTGGCGAGAGCCTCCGCAACAACCCTGCTGCCGATGAAGCCGGTTCCACCGAGGACGAACATGGTGCGCTGCATCTCGGCATCCAGCCTAGACCTATTGGTGCACCGTTGGCGGCCGGGGCCGCACTGGGATCGAGGCGGAGGCTCGAGTGAACCGCTAACTTGGCAACCGGTGCTGAGGCAAGCGACAGCCGCCTTGCTCGTACTCGTGCTCGGGGGGCTCGGAGCCGAGGCCGCGAGTGCGGGTAGCACGAACCCCTGGCTCGAGCGCAGGGTGATCGACCTTGCTCACCAAGGCGGCGAGTGGGAGGCGCCGTCAAACACCGCCTACGCCTTCCGACGGGCGACACGAAAGGGCGCCGACATGCTCGAGCTCGACGTGCACACCACTGCCGACGGTCGCCTCGTCGTGATTCACGACGCGACTGTGGACCGGACCACCAACGGCAGCGGGTTGGTCAGTGACCTTGAATGGCGGGAGGTGCGGAGGCTCGATGCCGCACACAACTTCGTCCCGGGTCGCAACGCTGTTGAGGGCTTGCCGCCGAAGAAGTACCCGCTGCGAGGCGTCCGAACAGGCGAGCGTCCAACTCCCGGCAAGGCTGGCCGCTATCACCGCAGAGACTTCCGCATCCCGACCCTCGGCCAGATCTTCAGGCAGTTTCCCGGCAAGCTGATCAACATCGAGATCAAGGGCGACTCCGACACCGATATCGAGTCGTTTCAGCGCACAGCCGAGAGGCTTGCGACCTTCCTCAACGCGCGCCCCGAGCGGGCCGACGAAGTGATCGTCGTTTCGTTCAACGACGCCGCGGTGGCGCGCTTCCATGAACTCGCCCCTGCGTTTGGCACTGCCCCTGGGCTCGTAAGCGCATCCGCCTACGTCACGACCGGGATCCCGCCGCAAGGGGATCACGAGGCGGTTCAGATCCCTGTCCAGTTCCAGGGCGTACCGGTCGCGACCCCCGCCTTTGTCGCGCGCGCCCACGCCGATGGCTTCGCCGTCCATGTCTTCCCCGACCACGAGGAGGAAAGCAACGCGCTCTATCGAGAGCTGCTTGCGATGTGCGTGGACGGGATCATGACGGCCTACCCCAGCCGCTACGAGCGCTTCCTAAAGCGCGAGAACGTGATCGGGCCCGGGCGCGAGGATGGCGTCGACCCCTGTATGAGCTAGGCAGCGAGGTCAGAGACGGTCGTCAGGGCGGGTGGGATGACGCGCGGCCCCGCTCTGGGAGTTGTGGCAATCGTGAAAACGCCGTCGGCGCCCATCGCGAGAGCTGCGTCCAACCTGAACTCGGGCCGCAAAGTCGAATTGAGGAAGCGCTCGAACTCCACGACGCAGGCTCGAATGCCGTAGGCGCACCTAGCCGAATCCGTTACCCGTAGCCCGATCTCGCCGCCGTCGGCCTCGGTCCCGTTCTCAACCGTCACGCTCATCATCCAACTGCCGGCGCGTTTCGCGACGACGCTCGCCGTCACCGTTACCTCGAATGGATCCAGCTCGCCCATGAATGAATCACTCACCGTGATCTGAGGCTAAAGCGGGTGTCGGTCGCTATTACAGGCCGATAATCGCGCAGCACTGAGTGCGGCCCAGCGAAAGCTAACTTGCCGCTTGTGTTCAAGTCGTCTCTCAGAGACCAGCTTGCCGAAGGAACTCGATTACCTCTTCGGCGCAGCGCTCAGGCTCGTCCTCGAAGAGGAAATGGCGGACCTCCTCGAGTAGCACGAGTTTTGAACCTGGGATTTCCCGCGCGAAGCGGGAGGCGTAATCGAGCGGGAGGAACTCGTCTCGCTGTCCCCACAAGATCAACGTCGGCACCCCGAGTTTCGCGAGCTTTCGGTGATAGGGCTTGAGCTCATCAAGGTCAAAGGAGCGATACAGCTCGAGCATGCCACGGCGGCTGGCTGCGGTGGAGAAGGCCTTCCAGTACTCGTCGATCGCACGCTGGTTGAACCCGCTGGCGGTTTCCTCGAGCATCGCGGAGAACCCCTCGCGAGACAGGCTGTTCACAAGCGCCTCGCCCTGGATCGGGGTACGCATCGTCTTGGCAATCGCGGCCCACTCGATATCGGGAAAGAACCCGGTGTTGGAGATCACCAGGCCGCTCACGGCATCCGGGTGCTCGCACGCCCAGCGCAGGCCGATCACTCCGCCCGTGTCGTGGACCACCAGCACCACGCGGTCGAGCCCCATCTGTTGGCGAAAACCCTCGACGACATCTACTTGGCGTTCGAGAGTCCCGGGCAGATCGGGCGGAGAGTCGCCGAAGCCGGCAAGATCCGGCGCCAACGCCGTGCGGCCTGAGGACGCGAGCGCGGGCAGCAAATGACGCCACATGTATGAGCTCTGTGGCCACCCATGGAGACACAGCACCGGGGAGCGCTCCGATGCGTGTGAGCGCTCCGCTTTTCGATAGGCAATTCCGCCGGTGCGCCCGACGATCAACTGCGGCACATACGCAACCTACCGTTGGCGCATCCATGCGGCCGAGCTGCAAAGGCTCTCGACGAGGCCGGGTACGAGTACGAACACCGGACCGTCAAAGGCGGAAGCATGAAGTTGTGGACCTGGCCGTCGCGCGCCAAGGACCGAGCTGAGATCGAGCGGCTCGGCGGGCAACCTGGGCTGGAAAGCAGCGCTTCCCAGAGTTTGTCACCGTTTGGACATCTATTCGACACCGATCGAGTTCCTGCGGCGGGAGGGCGTCCCACAAGTGGGTCCGCTTCGCCGGGATCCCTGACATCCACTACGGGAATGACCGGCACTGGGTCTCTGGCGATCGAGGCGTTTCCGAGTGGACGATCACGGGAACCGACACCTCGGGCAAGCGCCACGACGTCCAGGGATGCGACCTGTTCAAGTTCCGCGGCGGAATGATCGCTCGTAAGGACTCGTACTGGAAGATTGTGGCTTAGGCTCCCCAGAGGACGATGCCCGTGGATGTCGTTCGATCTGGCGGTGTGATAATGGGCGAGCGATGTCGCAGGAGAACCTAAGGATCGTCCGAGGATTCTTGGAGGCCCTCTGGGACCGCAGGGACTTCGAGGCTGCGCTCCGGTTCGCGGACTCCGAACTGGAGTTGGACTGGTCGGAGTCGAGAGCACCGTACGCCGGAGTGGTTCAGGGCTACGAGGCAGTGACGCAGTGGTGGAAGGAAGTCGCGGAAGCCTTCAGCGGCTACGGGGTCGCGCGGCGTGACTTCACGGACTGCGGTCCGAGTCTCGTGGTCG
>JALZIJ010000047.1 GCA_030860375.1 Actinomycetota bacterium
CCGAACGGTAAAGGGAGACCCGGACGGCATCGAAGGGCTGCAAGAGCTCCGCCGGCAGGTCGGATGGAGCTTTTTTCACCCGCTGAGGACGGCCGCCTCTCCCCCGCTCCGCCCGCGTGCGGGCGACGGTCAGGTGCGGCCAGAACGGGCGGCTCTCAGCTTCGTAGATACCCGCTCCGCTCAGTGCGGCCGCAAGCTTCGCCTGGATTTCCGATGCGGCGGGAGCATCGGCCTCGAGCGCCCACACTCGCGGCCGGCGAGGCGGCTTGGGAACCGGCCCGCGCGCAAGACGGATACGGACGGAAACTGGCTCGAGCTCCTGAACTGCGGCTGCGGCATCGCTGACCCGGGATGGTTCGGTTCGCCCGATGAAGCAGAGCGTCATATGGAGGTTCTCAGACGCGACCGGGCGAAGAGCATCATCGGTCAACGCGCGCTTGCCCCAGGCGTCGATGCCGGTGCGGACGTCGTCGGGGATGTCGAGCGCTGTGAACAATCGCGTCGTCTTGGGGTTTGACGCTTGGGCGGGCATCACACGAAACGCTAGAGCTATCGAGCGCGCGCGTTTCGCGAAGATTGAGCCACCATCGAGACCCTTCTGTCGCGAACTCGACAAAGCATCTCGTTCAAGTCCGCCCCCGAGGGCCCGCAGACCCGAGGGAAGGGTATTGATGCAACAGCGCTACGAACCCTTCCGTCGCGACCTCTAGCCCACCTCACGCAGGAATCCGACGAGATCGGCCGTTAAGAGCTCCGGCTCCTCCCACGCCGCGAAGTGGCCGCCGCGCTTGTACTCGGTCCACGAGCGCAGGTCGCCGAGGGTTCGCTCGGCCCATTCGCGCGGCGGATGGCGGATCTCGGCGGGGAAGTCGGCGACGGCTGAAGGCACGTCGATCCTCTCTCCGGGAGCGAGCTTCCAACGATCGCGGGCTTCTGCAGCGTAGAGGCGGATCGACGAGGAGATCGTTTCGGTCACCCAATAGAGGGTGAGGAAGTCACAAAGCTGGTCGAGCGTGAAGCGGCGCTCGACGTCGCCGTCGCAATCCGACCAGTCGCGGTACTTCGAGACGAGCCACGCCGCCAAGCCCGCAGGCGAATCACTGAGGCCTGGCGCGAGCGTGTCTGGCGCCGTCGCCTGCGTGAGCATGTAGTGGGCGCCGCGCGTCCGCCATTTCGCCGCGCCACCCAGCCACCCCTGCTCGGCCGCGGTCAGGTCCGACAGATCGGCCGGAAACGGAAGCACCGAGGGCGAATTTACGTGGAACGCCGCTACGCGCCGCGGCGAGTCGTAGGCCATGCGCGCGGCGATCAGCGTCCCCCAGTCACCGCCCTGGACGGCGTAGCGCTCAATTCCGAGCCCTTCTTCGACAAGTCCGCGAAGGCGCGCCGCGACGCGGCCGACGTTGAGCGGTTCGCTCGGCGCGTCGGAGAAGCCGTAGCCTGGCAGCGACGGCACGATGACCTCATGCCCCGCTTCCACGAGCAGCGGAACGAGCCCTTCGAACTCGAGAAAGGCGCCGGGCCAGCCGTGGATGAGAAGGATCGGCAGTCCACGCCCCTCCCCCGCCCTGAGGAAATGGACGCCGTCCCGGCGGTGGTGAACGGCCGCGTTCAGGCGGCGCTCGGTCGCACGCCAGTCGTACTCAGACGCCCAATGTGCGCAAAGGCGGCGCAGGAAGCTCCGGTCCATTCCGTACTCCCAGCCGACTTCCGAGTCCGCGGGCCAGCGGGTGCCTCGCAGCCGGGCACGAAGGTTGTCGAGCACGTCGTCCGGGACGCAGATCTCGAATGGCTCGACGTCCGCCACGGCTAGAGCGGAAAGTCTTCGCCGAGTAGAAGTCGGCGCATGAGGTGCATGCCCAGGAGAGCCGTGCGCTCCCGGACGTCAGCGCGGCTGCCGGGCATCACCGGGTCGCGAGCGATCATGTTGCCCCCCCGCTCCTTCACGCACACGCACACGTATCCGACCGGCTTTTCCTCCGTGCCACCCGACGGGCCCGCGATACCCGTGATCCCAACTCCCAGATCCGCATCGAAGCGCGCGATCGCGCCGTCGGCCAGAGCTTCGGCCACCTCGGGCGATACCGCGCCGTGCGCTGCGATCAGCTCTGCCGGCACGCCGAGCACTTCGCTCTTCGACTCGTTTGTATAGACGACGGCGCCACCCATGACATAGGCGGAGGCACCATCGAGGTCTGTCAGTCGCGCCGCGAGGAGCCCGCCCGTGCACGACTCGGCCGTCGCCACAGTGCGGTTCTGCAAGAGAGCGGCTAGTTGCGCGTCGATGGTCTCACCGTCCCGGCTGAACATGAAGCGCCCGTGCCGCTCGTCGATCGCAGCCACGAGCGAGCTCAGATCGTCCTCGGCGCCGGGTCGGTGGCGCACCTCGATCTCGAGCTCGCCTTTGCGAAGGCAGGTCGTGATCTCGAGGCGGTCGAGCGAGAGGCCCCCCTCTTCGATCTCGCGCAGGCTCTTTGCGATCTCGGACTCGGGGAGCCCGAACAGGCGAAGCATTACCCCTGCGTAGGGTTCGGCACGCTCGAGAACCGCCTGAACGGGCTCGGTTGCGATCGCCTGCGGCCACATCGCGTGAAGCTCACGCGGTGGCCCCGGCATCACGATCACGACCGGGCCGTCGTCAACCGGCACGACCAGGCCCGGTGCCGTCCCGGCCGGATCGATCGTGGTCGACCCATCGGGGATCACGGCCTGCTTCCGGTTTGCGGCGCGGAGCGCGTCCGCATCGAAGTTCAGGCGTCGCGCGAACTCGGCGAGGATCTTCGCGATCTTTAACTCCATGCTCTCGTCGAGCACCATCTCGCGCCCCGCGAACGTGCCGACGACCTCCGCCGTCAAATCGTCAGCGGTCGGGCCAAGACCGCCGCTCGTGACGATCAGATCGACACCTTCTGACCCGAGAAAGCGCAGCGCCTGCTCGAGATCGTCGGGCCGATCTGCGACCACCACGATGTGCGAGACCTCGACCCCGAGGCCGGCCAGCTCCTGCGAGATCCACGGTCCGTTCTTGTCCTGAATCGTCCCCGTTATTACCTCTGTGCCGGTCACGACGATGCCCGCGCGGACGGGCCTTTGGGGCGCTTCGCTCACGCCGCCCACCTTACGACGTAGTGGGCGGCGCCTCGACGAGTACGCGCGGGTTCGTTCGGAGGATCAGGCTCTCGACTCACGACCCCGCCCCTGCACTTGGGGACGGGGTCGCCTGATCCGCTTCGTGGCTACGCCTGGCCGGGTGCCCGGTCAGAAGGGTTGCCGCTCGTCTCGTTGCAGTTGGAAGCGCCAGAGGTGCCCGCGTGGCGACCGTCCTTGCCGCCTTCGGGCTGGCCGGGAGCATCGCCATTGTGGTCCGTCTCCTGAACGTGGTCGTTCCCGAAGTACGAGAAGCCCGGCGAGTCGCCCTCGGGGCTGACGCAATGGGCTGCTGAGGCCCCTGCGGGAGCGATCCCGAAAGCTGCCACCGTGGCAACAGCCATTCCTGCAGCTAGTTTCTTCCTCATACGCGCACTCTCCTTGAATGTCGATGTAGCCGCCCGATAGACGGCCTCATCGATGCATTCGCAGGCAGGGGAGCTTTGGTTCACTGCTACGCCCGGGCCGCCCGTCCTCCGGGGGCTTCAGGGCCAGCTTTGGTGCGGAGGGCGCATGCCTCAAGCTCAAGCCGACCTGGGGCCGCTCAGGGCGCCTCAGGCGCGTCGGCGGAAGACCGGCGCGAGAGAAAGAAGACGGGCTACAGGCTGGGGGGCCACGACCGCGGGGCCACTCGGCACTCCCGAGGACGGCGAGCTCGGTGGACGCAGGATCTCTACGAGGAGC
>JALZIJ010000113.1 GCA_030860375.1 Actinomycetota bacterium
CCGCGACGTCGTCGAAATACGCCGCGCAGCGTCCGCGAAGGACAGTCCGGGGGGTCAGGGGGCGCGAGGCGCGTGCGGCGGCGACCGCAACTCGTGCGGCAGCGGCATCGGTCACGGTGAATCGGAGGCCGTACAGCTCACGGATGCGCCACGGAAGCGAAGCCTTGATCACGACGTTGTGAATCCGCATCGCGGGCCAGCGCGACGGCGCGGTAGGGATCTCGAGCATCACCGCACGGCCGATGTGTAGAGCCTCAGGCGTCAGGTGTGCCTCATGCCCGCCTACTTTGGCGTCGAAGTACTCGCGAAACTCGGCCCAGGTCGTCGGCGCGACTTCCGGGTCCATCCCGAAGAGCGCGCCGAAGCGGATGTAATCCGCCCAGAACGCATCCCGGTCGGTCTCCGAGAGCCGCCTGACGAAGAGCTCATAGAAGTGGACGGCAGAGTCCGCGGAGACCGAGATCGTCCACAGCATGAGCTCCGAATCGAGCGCCGAATAGGGGGTGCCTGCCGGCGTGGCGCCGGCGTCTTCGGGCAGCTCGCCCTTTACGCCCTCGTGCATCCGGTGGACGGCGCTGAGCACACGGTCGGCCTCGTCGCGCGTGCCGAAGAAAATCTCCTCGAACATCTTTCCCGTGGCGGCAAGGCGCTGGAAGGGCCGCTCAGGCGCTCGAGTGTGAGAGAGCGTGCCGACGAAGTTGCGCGGGTCGATCGCGCCGATCGCGAGCGCTCTTTGACCGTAGAGAAGCCCCACGCTCCGCTCACGGTGGACGCGGCGAAGGATGGATCCGTGCGGGAAGTAACCGTGATCTGACGCCATCTGGCAGAGCCCCGGTCGGGACCTTACACTCGAAGGCGGTGGGCGCCGTCGACGAGCATTGGTGGGACGACGCGGTGATCTACCAGATCTACCCGCGCTCGTTCCAGGACTCGAACGGGGACGGGGTGGGTGACCTCGCCGGGATCATGTCGCGGCTCGATCATCTGAGCCTGCTGGGGGTTGACGCTTTTTGGCTCTCGCCCATCTACCCCTCGCCTCTTGCCGACATGGGCTACGACGTCGCGGACCACGCTCAGGTAGCGCCCGAGATGGGGACCCTCGGCGACTTCGACCGGCTCGTCGAGGCCGCGCATTCGCGGGACCTGCGGGTCCTGCTCGACCTGATCCCCTCACACACGTCCATCGAGCACCCGTGGTTCAGAGAGCATCCCGATTTCTACGTGTGGGCGGACGAGCCGCCCAACAACTGGATCTCGGCTTTCGGCGGTAGTGCATGGACGCTCGATGCCCGGAGCAATCGCTGGTACCTCCACTCTTTTTACCCCGAGCAGCCAGATCTTGACTGGCGCGTGACGGAGGTGCGAGAGCGGATGGCCGACGTCGTGCGCTTCTGGACTGCCCGGGGGGTCGATGGTTTTCGGGTTGATGCGGTTCAGCAGCTGATGAAGGACGAGAAGCTTCGCGACGACCCGCCGGCGACCGTTCCGTTTCCGCTGCCTTTGGGTGAGGAGCATGGCCGCCTCAGCCACGTCCGCTCCGGAGCGGGCTCCGAGATAGGCACTGCGCTCGCCGCGATTCGCGAGGCGGCCGGCAAGGCACTCCTGGTGGGGGAGGTCTACCGGCCTGCCGCCGATCTCCGCCCTTACCTGGAGCATCTCGACGTTGCCTTCGCCTTCGAGCTCCTTCATTCCCCGTTCGAGGTCGACGGGCTCACACGCGCAATTCTCGCGGGGACTGCGGCAGGGCAGGTGGGCTGGGCGCTTTCGAACCACGACTTTCCACGGCTCGCCACGCGCCTCGGCGCCCATCGGGTCTCGCTGGCCGCGATGCTGCTCCTCACCCTTCCCGGCCCGGTGTTCATCTACCAAGGGGACGAGATCGGGATGGTGGATGGCCCTGGCGCGGCGCCTCCTTTTGACCGTGCTGGAAGGGATCCCCATCGTCACCCCATGCAGTGGACGTCGGACGAGCGCGGTGGTTTCACATCGGGGACGCCATGGCTCCCGCTCACCGACCCAGGGACCAGAAGCGTCGCCGTGCAGTCCGGCGATCCCACCTCGGTCCTCGGGCTCCACCGAGCACTGATCCGGCTCCGGCGAGAGCTCCAGGGCGCCGTCGAGCTGATCGAGGCAAGCTCGATGCTCGCCTACCGGCGGGGTGCGCACATCGTCGCGCTCAACCTCACCGGCAAGCAGGCGGAGGCGCCCACGGTCGGCACCCGCGTCCTATCGACTTTTCCTGAAACGGCTTCGGGCACGCGTCTTGCGGCAGGCGAAGGAGCGGTATTTTTCGACGAATGAATCGAGGTGTGTTTGACCTCGAGCCGTTCCGGGGTAGAGTGCTGCTCGGAGAGAGGAGTGAGCGTGCCCACGAAGGCTCCGGCAAGGCGCCGGACTTGCATGGTGACGATGGCTTTGGCGCTTTGCGCGACGACGCTCTCCGCCTGCACCGGATCCGACGATTCCGCCGGCGCCGGGACAGAGATCTCGTTCTTCATCTTCAACGAGCCCAGCGGCGCCTACACCGAGGCCGCGACCGCCTGCAGCGAGGAGTCGAACGGCGAGTACACGATCTCGTTCGAGTTCCTGCCCGCCCAGGCGGATGCCCAGCGCGAGCAGCTCGTACGCCGTCTCGGGGCCGAGGACAGCTCGATCGACATCGTCGGCATGGATGTCATCTGGACCGCAGAGTTCGCGAACGCTGGATGGCTCCTGCCGTGGGAAGACTCGGCCAAGGAGCAGGTGACCAAGGGAGTGTTCTCGAGCGTCGTCGAATCGGCGTCGTTCGAGGGCGAGCTCTATGCGGCGCCTTACACCTCGAACACGCAGCTCCTCTGGTACCGCAAGGACCGGGTGCCGAACCCGCCGGCGACCTGGGAGGAAATGCTCCAGCAGGCAGAAGACATCGGCCCGGCCGAGGGCCAGATCCAGGTCCAGGGCAACCGCTACGAGGGCTTCACCGTCTGGATCAACTCGATGATCGAAACAGCCGGAACCGAGGTCCTGTCGGGGCCGACCGAGGTGGCGCTCGAGGAGGAGGCGACCCAGGAGGCGATCGCGACGATGGCCGAGCTCGCGAGCTCGGCCATCGCCCCGCCCAACATCGACACCTCGACCGAGGACACGGCTCGACTCGGATTCGAGGCCGGAGAGTCGGCCTTCATGATCAACTACCCGTTCGTTTATCCGAGCGCAAAGGAGAATGCGCCGGAGGTCTTCGAGCAGATGGCCGCGACGAAGTACCCGGCGATCTCCGAGGACCTGCCTTCGCGCCCGCCGCTGGGCGGCATCAACCTTGGCGTCTCGAAGTTCTCAGACCATCCCGACCTGACGTTCGACGCGATCTCCTGCCTCGTGCAGCCGGAGAACCAGGTCATCGCCGCGACCCTCGGCGGGCTGCCGCCGGTGACCGAGGACCTCTACGACTCGAAGGAGATCGACAAGGCGTATCCGGGGTTCGCCGATGACATCCGCACCTCGATCGAAGACGCGGCGCCGCGGCCGCTGACTCCCGCCTACACCGACCTCTCGCTCGCGCTCCAACGAGCGCTGCACCCGATCGGCGACGTCGCGCCGTCGGACGTGGACGCCGTCTACGACGATCTGCTCGACAAGGTCGAGCAGGCGGTGAAGAGGGAGGGGTTGCTCTGATGAGCGACGCAAGGCGCGAAAGCATGCTTGCCCCCCCGGCAGGGGAGGATCCCTGATGGAGGCCGGGACGATGAAGAAGCCCGCGGGGGCGAGCGAGCGCACCCGGTCCGAGCGCAAGCTGGGCTGGATGCTCTGCGCGCCTGCGGTGTTTGCGATGCTGCTCGTCACGGCCTACCCGATCGGGTACGCGATCGTCCTCTCGCTTCAGGAGCTGGACCTGCGCTTCCCCGAGGAGGGCGGGTTCGCCGGCCTTGCGAACTACGAGGCGGTGCTGACGTCCCCGCTGTGGTGGCAGGACGTCTTCAACACGCTCTTCGTGACGATCATCTCGGTCGCGCTGGAGCTGACGATCGGCATGCTGATCGCGCTGGCGATGTTCCGGGCGATCTTCGGCCGCGGGGTCCTTCGCACCTCGGTGCTGATCCCATACGGAATCGTCACGGTGGTCGCGGCCTTCTCCTGGCAGTTCGCGTTCGCGCCCGACACCGGCTTCGTCAACAACCTGCCCCTGATAGCCGACGACAAGGCCTGGTTCGGCGATCGCTTCAGCTCGTTCGCGGTGGTGATCATGGCCGAAGTCTGGAAGACGACGCCGTTCATGGCGCTGCTCTTGTTAGCGGGGCTGGTGACGATCGACGACGGCGTCTACGAGGCCGCGAAGGTGGACGGCGCTTCCGCCTGGCAGCGGTTCTGGAAGATCACCGTACCGCTGATGAAGCCAGCGATCCTGGTTGCGCTCCTGTTCCGGACCCTGGACGCGTTCCGGATCTTCGACACGATCTTCATCATGACCGGCGGTGCGCAGGACACCGAGTCGGTCTCGATCCTGGGCTACAACCAGCTGATCGAGCGATTAAACCTGGGCCTCGGCTCGGCGGTTTCCGTACTGATCTTCTTCAGCGTCTTTTTGATCGCGTTCCTGTTCATCAAGGGTTTCGGCGTGCGGATGCAAGAGGGAAGGCCCGGTAGCTGATGAGCGACGTGAGGTGCGAAAGCATGTTGCCCCCCCTGGAAGGGATGTGTTCTTAGATGGAGCGGCGCGGCGCACGCGAGTACACGCTCTGGTCGGTCGCGATGCTGATTATTCTGCTCTTCGCGTTGATCCCAGTGATCTGGATCGTCTCGCTCTCGTTCAAGACGCCGGCGACGATCGCCGACAAGAGCTTTTTCCCTCAGGACTGGACGTTCGAGAACTACGAGGCGCTGTTCACCGGCGGCCTCTCTGAGAGCCCGTTCTTAGCGCCGCTGATCAACTCGATCCTGATCGCGATCATCGCCACCTCGATCGCGATCGTCCTCGCCGCGTTCGCCGCCTACGCGATCGCCCGCCTCGAGTTTCCCGGCAAGGCTCTGATCCTGGCCGGTGCGCTCGCGATCGCGATGTTCCCGGCGATCTCGACCGTCGGCCCCTTGTTCGACATGTGGCGGGCGCTTGGGCTCTACGACACCTATCCGGGGCTGATCATCCCGTACCTCACCTTCGCTTTGCCGCTGGCGATCTACACGCTGGTCGCATTCTTCAGGGAGATCCCGTGGGACCTCGAGCAGGCGGCTCAGGTGGATGGGGCGACGCCGTTCCAGGCGTTCCGCAAGGTCATCATCCCGCTCGCGGCGCCCGGCGTCTTCACCGCGTCGATCCTGGTCTTCATCTTCTGCTGGAACGACTTCCTGTTCGCGATCTCGCTGACATCGTCGGATGCCTCGCGGACCGTACCGGCCGCGATCGCGTTCTTCACCGGCGAGTCGCAGTTCACGGCGCCGAACGGGAACATCGCTGCCGCGGCGTCCCTGGTGACCGTGCCGATCATCATCTTCGTACTGATCTTCCAGCGACGAATCGTCGCCGGACTGACCGCAGGCGCGGTCAAGGGATAAAGGAGAGACCGAATGGCTGAGATCGTTCTGGAAGGAATCACGAAGAAGTTTGCCGACGGGTTCGAGGCGGTCTCAGACCTCAACCTAGAGATCGCGGACGGCGAGTTCATGATCCTCGTCGGCCCGTCCGGCTGCGGCAAGTCGACCGCGCTGCGGATGATCGCGGGACTCGAGGACATCACGGAAGGTGAGCTCACGATCGGCGGCAACGTCGTCAACGGGAAAGCGCCGAAGGACCGCGACATCGCGATGGTCTTCCAGAACTACGCGCTTTATCCGCACATGACAGTGCGCGAGAACATGGCCTTCCCGCTCCGCCTCGCCAAGGTGGACGACGCCGAGGTGAAGAAGAAGGTGGAGGAGGCGGCCGAGGTCCTCGACCTCCAGCAGCACCTCGATCGCAAGCCCGCGAACCTCTCGGGCGGCCAGCGCCAACGCGTCGCGATGGGCCGGGCGATCGTGCGCGACCCCTCGGCCTTCCTGATGGACGAGCCGCTTTCGAATCTGGACGCGAAGCTGCGGGTGCAGATGCGAACCGAGGTCGCTCGCCTTCAGGCAGACCTCGGGACGACCACCGTGTATGTGACCCACGATCAAACCGAGGCGATGACGCTCGGCGACCGCGTCGCCGTCATGCGGGCCGGCGTGCTCCAGCAGGTGGGCTCGCCCGGCGACCTCTACAACCACCCGGACAACCTCTTCGTCGCGGGGTTCATCGGCTCGCCCGCGATGAACTTCATGGCCGCGACCGTCGAGGGCGGGCGCGTAAAGCTGCCTTTCGGCGAGATCGATTTGCCCGAGCGCCACAGCGGCGCCTCGGGCAAGATCATCGCCGGCGTGCGGCCTGAGAGCTTCGAGGACGCGAACCTGGTGGGCGACGCCAAAAGTCGCGGGTCGACATTCACCGCCAAGATCGACCTCGTCGAGTCGATGGGCTCCGAGAAGTACGCTTACTTCACCGTGCAGGGCGACTCGATCGAATCCGACGAGCTGCGCGAGCTGGCCGAGGACGCCGGCACAGCCGAGGTGCCAAGCGCGGGCGAAGGCCTGGTCGTAGCGCGCCTGGATCCGGCATCCGAAGTCGAGCGCGGCCGCGATTCCGAGCTCTGGGTCGACGCGACAAAGCTCCACCTTTTCGACCCGGACTCCGGCGCGAATCTGGCGAAGTCGGAGAGCGGAGACTCGGCGCTTTAGCCCTTCAGGTCCCCCCGCATCACGTGGGTGAGCGTGTCCTCCCCCGACGGCTTATGGCGAAGCTCTGCGCGTAAACGCTCAATCGTCTCTTCGTCCCAGCGATGGGTGCGAAGGAGGAGGTAGCGGAGGCTGACGATCCGCGAGTACGCCTCCGCATCCGTAAGGCCCTCGGCCAGCTTTTCCTCCCGAACCAGCCTGACCACGGGATCGAACTCATGCTCGAACCATTCGCGCGCCACCTCCTCTCGCGTCATGAACTCGCCACATGCCTGCATCGCCCTGAACCCCCAAGCTTCCACTCCCTCGGCGAGCCCCGCGTACCACGAGCCCTGCGAGAGCTGTAGTCGATCCCGGACATTCGGTGGCAGTGGCACGCGCTCGAAGAAGAGGCGCTCGTGGCTCTTCAACGCAAGGTCGTGAATGCGTACCTCCGCGCCAGCTCCGACCTCGGTGACGATCTCGGTCACGTGGGCCTCTATGACCTCGAGGCCGAGTTGCCGGGCGACCGAGACCCGGTGGTGCCCATCCTTGACGAAGTACATGTCGCCGATCTTGTAGACGTCGATCGGAGGCATCGCTTCGCCTCGGCGGCTGGCCTCGGCGATGCGCTGCCAGCGCCCCTTGACCTTGCCAGATGTCGGCCGGAAGCTGCGGTCGAACTCGCGGGTCCGGTCGACGGTGCCGACGATGGCATCGAGGTCGATCGTCCGCAAGCCGACCGAGCGCTCGCTCTTTCGGCCGAGTGCGGCAATCACCTCGTCGAAGGGGAGGATCATGTTGACGTCGCTTGGCTCCCCGCGGAGGCGCCTGGCGAGCCCGGCGCCGACGTGGCGTCTGCGCGCCCGCCCGAAATCGCTTTGAGCGTCTGAGCTCGGGAATCCTGTATCCATGCGCCTTGCCATCAGTTACATACTTCCCCGAGATGAGCTTCGCGAATCCGAGGCGCCGATGCAAGGCAGCCTAAGGGCGGACAAGCGCGTCGTCTGCCTGGGCGAGGCTCTCGTCGATTTCGTCTGCGAGCGGCCGGTTGATTCGCTTGGCGACGCGGACTTCTTCGTTCCGCGCCAGGGGGGCTCGCTGGCGAACATCGCCGTCACTGCCGCGCGCTTCACGGACCGGGTCGAGATGATTGGTGGCGCGGGGGACGACGAGTGGGGGCGTTGGCTGCGCGACCGGATCGCCGCGCAGGGCGTGGGCGTCGACCGGTTCGTCCTGACGGAGGGGGCAGGCACGTCACATGCGTTCGTTTCTGTCGCGGGGGACGGCGAGCCGTCTTTCGCCTTCTACGGCGATCCCGAGCGGCCGGCGGCCTACGCGGGGCAGCATCTCGATCCTTCGCTTGCCGGCGACCCCGGCATCTTGGTGGTGGGGTCAGACACCCTGCTCGGCGACGCCGAGAGGGAGGTGACCATGCGCGCGGTGGCAGTGGCGCGCGAGCGTGGCTGGGAGGTCATCTGCGACCCGAACCTGCGGCCGAACCGCTGGGACAGCGGTGACGAGATGATCCGGGTGATCTCGGAATTGGTTTCCGGAGCGACGGTCGTAAAGCTGAACGAGGGAGAGGCGCTGCGCCTGAGCGGCGCCACCTCCGCCGACGATGCCGGCCGGCGGTTGCTGGACCTCGGGCCTCGGGCGGTCGTTGTGACGCGGGGCAAGCACGGGGCAACGCTCTTCGCGGAGGGCGCGGCGGTCCGCGTGGACGGCGTGGCGGCCGACCTCGTCGACACCACCGGGGCGGGCGACTCGGTCTGCGGCGTCATCGCGGCAGGGCTTGCGGCAGGCTTCCCCCTGCGTGTTGGGGTCTCGGCAGCAATGCAGGTCGCCGCGGGTGTTGTTGCCACTTGGGGCGCCACCGACGGACTGCCGAGCGCCGTGGCCGCAAGAGGCCTGTTCCAGGTCCGCGGCTAAGCGGCTGCTCGCGTCGACGCCAAGCCGCAACGCGGCCACGCGCACGGCCGATAAGCCTGAGCTTGCTCACGCCCAACCACAAATGTGAGCGTTTCCTTGCAAGTGTGACCGGAGTCACACACAGAACACATGTTCGCCGCCAGCCTCGGGTGCATGAAGAAAAGAACGAGATATGGAATCTACGTTGCATCGACGGCGTGCGTCGCGGCCCTCGCGACCGCGCCCGGGGTCGGCGCGGGAGTCGGAGCTGTCGAGTCTTACGACCTCGAGCTCAAGGCTGACGTCAGGCCCAAGGCGAAGGCGAAGGCGAAGCCGGAACCCAAGTCCGAACCTGAGTCGAAGCCCAAGGCCCCGGAGATTGCCCAGCCTGAAAACGGTGTGATCGAAGGCGTCTCGCTGTCGACCCTGAACGCGATCGCCGGTTGCGAGTCCGGTGGCGACCCGGCCGCGGTGAACGCGGCCGGCTACTACGGCAAATACCAGTTCGATCTCGATACCTGGGCAGCCGTTGGCGGCTCCGGGAACCCCGCGAAGGCGTCCGAGGCGGAGCAGGACTACCGCGCCGCGATCCTCTATTCGCAGGCCGGCTCGAGCCCTTGGCCTGTCTGTGGGGTTTGAGGCAACGCGAACCTGACGCCGCCCCAGGCGCAGGATGCTGCTCGTCGCGGCAGCGTGGGAGAGCCTGGTGTCGCCGGAGCTTCTGCGAATGGCGTCCCCGGTACTCGCATAGGACGCGTTGCCGAACGCAACGCGAGAAGTTGTGCCCCTTACGTATCTAAGACTCGGAACCCAGCAGCGCTCGGCGAAACACCTCGCGCTCGTCGTCGAAGAGAAAGCCCCATAAGTGCTTTCTCTCAAGCAAAGTCCGCCGCTTCGTCTCGAGCACCGACTGCCGCGGGAGCGAGGCGACGCTCGTGGCAACCTCCACCGCGCGTGCGACGGCATCGCCTTGGACCACTTCTCTGACGATGCCAAGCCGATGCGCTTCTGGCGCGTCCACCACGCGGCCGGTCAGGCAAAGCTCCTGCGCGACCGTCGCGGGCAAGACGGCGCGGGCGGACGCGTAGCTGGGCGGAATACCCCGAGGGAGCTCGGGATAGCCGAAGGTCGCCGTCGAGTGGGCCACGCGCAGGTCGCACAGGAGCGAAAGCGCGAAGCCGCCCGCGAGCGCCGGGCCATTCACGGCCGCGACCACCGGGCGCTTGCAGTCGCCGACTGCCTCGAATGCGCTGGTCGAGGTCTCGACGAGGAGCTCTCGGTTTTCGAGATCGCCGCCGAATTGGCTTGTGTCCATTCCCGAGCAAAACGCGGAGCCCGCGCCCGTGAGGACCACACAGCCGATGGTCTCATCGTCACCGAGGCTTCGGAACGTCTCGCGTAACTCGACGCGCAGGTCGATCGAGAGCGCGTTTCGCTTCTCGGGGCGTTTAAGGGTGACGACGGCGACGCCGCCTGTGCGCTCGATCTCGAGGAGGTCCGGCACGTGGCCCATGCTAAAGGCCTGGGACTGGACGACCCCGCCTAAGTGCGAGACTCCAGGAGATGAGCGAGGAGCCGTTCGAGATCGAGGTTGCCGCGGCTGCGGAAGCGGCTGTCGGGCCCGGCGAGCGGGGCATGAAGCCGCTCGAGGCGATCGAGCGGGCCCATGTCAAAGCGCCGACGCGCGGCAACCGAAAGCTGGAAGCGCTTCTCGAGGGGGTGAACGCCGATCCCGAGGTGCGCGGTTGGTGGCACATGGCTCAGCTCAATTCAGAGCGCCTCGCGATGTCGGATCACTCGTGGGTCCACGTCCAGATCGTCCTCAATATCGCCCTCCGGCTCCTCCGCCTGCTCGTCAAGGGCGGTGTCAGCCCCGCGATGGTCGCCGACCACGGGATGCGCGATCGCGATGCCGAAGTCGTCGCCGCCGCGGGCGCGCTCCTTCACGACATCGGCATGTCGATCCACCGGGCCGACCACGAAGCCTTCAGCCTCTTCTTGGCTGAGCGGAAGCTGAGAGAGCTACTCGCCGATGTTTATCCCGACGGCGAGCGCACCGTGGTAATCGCCGAATGCCTTCACGCGATCATCGGCCATCGCCGCCGCGGCGAGCCCTACACGGTCGAGGCAGGGGCCGTGCGGGTCGCCGACGCGCTCGACATGGCGCACGGCCGCTCGCGAATCCCTGTCGAGTCGGGTCAGGTCGGCATCCACGCGATCTCCGCGGCAGCCATCGACTCGATCGACATTGCAGCGGGGGAGACGAAGGCGGTCCGGATCGAGATCGCGATGAACAATTCCGCCGGCGTCTTCCAGGTGGACGACCTGCTCGCGACCAAGCTTCGAGGGACCCCCCTTGCCGACCACGTCGAGGTGGTCGCATCAGTCGAGGGCGAGGCCGAAAAGCGCCTCCTCTCCGAATTTCGCATCGGAACCTGATCCTTGCCGCCATTCCCTTCACTGAGGGCGCTATATTGTCCCCGATGTTGCGAATGAGTCTCATTTTCTTTGTATTGTCAATTTCTGTGTCCGCCTGCAGCTCGGAAGACGAGGGCGGGGCGAACGTCGTCGCGACCACGACGCATGTCGCCGACCTAGTGCAGAACGTCGCCGGTGATCGTGCCGAGGTCACGGGCATCCTCCCGGCGGGGTCAGACCCCCACGATTACGAGCCGCAGCCGAGTGACGCCAAGGCGATCGCGGACGCAAAGGTTGTTTTCACCTCCGGCGGCGAGATCGACGAGTGGGCCGAGGAGCTGATCGAGAGCTCGGGCACGGACGCGGCAGTCATCGAGCTCTCCGATTCGGTCGAGCTGACCGACGACGATGACGGCGATCCAGACCCCCACTGGTGGCAGGACCCGACTCTGACGAGCACTGCGGTTACCGAGATCCGCGACGGGCTCATCGAAGCCGATCCCGATGCGGACAACGACTACACCCGCAACGCCGAGGAGTACATCGCTGAGCTCACGGTGGCTGACGGGGCGATCGGCGACTGCTTCCGTCAAATCCCCGCGGATTCTCGAAAGCTGGTCACCTCGCACGATTCGCTCGGCTATCTGGCCGATCGCTATGGGATCGAGGTCGTGGGCGCGGCGATCCCGGCGCTCTCGAGTCAGGCGCAACCGTCGGCGGGCGAGACTGCCGACCTCGTGGAACTGATCCGAAACGAGAACGTGCAAGCCGTGTTCGGTGAGGCGGGGCTACCGGACGACCTCGAGCAGGCGATCGCCTCCGACGCAGGCGTGGAGGTCGGCGGCGAGCTCTACGCCGACGCTCTCGGTGAAGAGGGGACTCCGGGCGACACATACCTCGGGGCCCTTCGATCCAACGCCGCCACCCTCATCAAGGGGTTTTCGGCCGGGCCCCCGCCCTCGTGCCCGGAGATCGGATTGAGCGGATGAAGGGGCAGGCGGGGTCGCCCGAATGGGTCGAAATGGCGGAGGCGACGCTCCGCGAGCGCGGCCACAAGGCCAGCGTCCCTCGCTCGGCCGTCCTGGAGCTGATCGGCAGCCAGGAGTGCGTGATCTCGGCGCAAGACATCGCGGATGAGCTGAAGCGCCGGCGTAGAAAGGTCGGGATCGCCACCGTCTACCGGACGCTCGAGGTGCTCGAGGAGCTCCGGCTGGTCCAGAGGCTCGACATTGGCGGCGAGTCGGCCCGCTTCGAGCCCGCAACGCCGGGCGGGCACCATCACCACCACCATTTCGTCTGCCGAAGCTGCGGCCAGGCGATTCCGTTCGAAGACGACGCGCTCGAGCGCGCGATCGAGGCACTCGGCGAGCGCCTCAAGGCAACGGTCTCTGAGCATGACGTCATTCTCAAGGGCAGCTGCTCGGACTGCGAGGGCTAGTGCCGTGATCTGGCCCTTCGAGCCGTTCGAGCTCGCCTTCATGCAGCGAGCCGCGCTAGAGATCCTTCTGCTCGCGCCACTCGCCGGCCTGATCGGGGCCCAAATCGTCTTACGCCGCCTCGCCTTCTTTACGCACGCCGTCGGCACCGCCACTTTCCCGGGACTGGTCGTGGCCGGGCCCGCTGGAATTCCGCCTGCGCTGGCGGCACTTGCCGTCGGCGGCGTATTTGCGACTGCCCTCGCGCGCCTCGGGCGAGTGCGCGGACTTGGCCGGGAGGCCGCGACTGCCCTCCTCCTTGTCGCGGCGCTCGGGATCGGCATCGTGCTTGCAAGCGACGTTTTCGGCTCCGGCTCCGGGGTGGACCGCCTGCTTTTCGGAAGCCTGCTCGCCATCGGCGACGAGGAGCTCCTAGCGACCGCGGTCGCGGTCGTCGTTTCGCTCGTCGCCGTCGCCGTTTGGCGAAGGACGTGGATCGCGTCAGGCTTCGATCCCGGGATCCAGGCTGCACTGGGGCTTCGCGTGCGCATCGCGGATTGGGCGCTCGTTGCTGTGATCGCGATCGGGGTGATTGCGGCAGTCGATGCGGTCGGCGCGCTCCTCGTCTCGGCGATCCTGGTGATCCCGGCGGCGACGGTGCGGCTGTTCGCGCGGAGCGTGTCATCGCTTGAGCTGGGCGCTGCGGCGCTGGCCTTCGCCGAGGGCTTCGCAGGCTTGCTCTTTGCGTTCGAGCTCGACGTGCCGCCGGGCGCAGCGATCGCGGCGCTTGGCGGGCTGGGGTTCGCCTTATGCGCAACCGTTGTCGCTCTCGGGGGCCGGCCGTCCGGCGAGGCCCGAGCGTGAATGCGCTCATCTCAATGCGCGGGCTGGCAGGCGGCTACGCGCCAGGGACCGACGCGATCTCAGGAGTCCAAGCCGAGGTCGAAGCCGGCCAAACGGTTGCGATCCTTGGCCCGAACGGCGGCGGCAAGACGACACTCTTCCGGGCGCTGCTAGGTGAGTTGGAGCACCGGACCGGCGCGGTCGACCTCCACGCCCGGGTTGCATATGTGCCGCAGACCGAGCGCGCGCGCCTCGATTTTCCGGTCACGGCCATCGACGTCGCCGAAATGGGCACTTATGCCGAGACGCCGTGGTACAAGCGCCTCAGAGAGGCGAGCCGCCGCCGGGCGCGCGAGGCGCTCGGCGCCGTCGGCCTCGAGGACTCAGGAGGCGTGCTGTTCGGCGAGCTCTCGGGCGGTCAGCGCCAGCGCGTCCTGATTGCGCGTGCGCTGGCGCGGGACGCGCGGATCCTCCTCCTCGACGAGCCGTTCGGAGGTCTCGACCTAAAGTCGGCCCAGCGCCTCAAAGAGGTGCTCCTAGGCCTCCGCGCAGACGGCTGCGCACTTCTCATCGCAACACACGACATCCATGACGCGCGCGGCTTCGACCGGGTGCTCTGCCTCAACCGAAGTCAGATCGCATACGGCGCACCCGAGACCGTGCTCGACGCGCCCACGCTCGAGCGCACATACGGCGGCGAGATCATCACCCTGCCGGGCGGCGAGAGGGCCGTCGTCGTCGGCCATCACGCGCACTGATGCTGGATTTGCTGACCGACCCGTTCGCGGGAGAGATTGGCCGCAGGGCTCTGGCAGAGGTCCTGCTCCTAGGTCTCGCGTGCGGGCCGCTCGGCGTATGGGTGGTCCTCCTTCGCCATTCCTATGCGGCGGAATCGGTCGCTCACGCCACGCTTCCCGGCCTGGTGGTCGCGGCACTTGTGGGGGCACCACTTCTCCTCGGTGCCGCGGCCGGCCTGGTGGTCGCGGCAGCCGTGATCGCCCTGGCCGGGCGCGAGCAGCGGATCGGCTCTGACACCGCGGTCGCCGTGGCTGTCACAACCCTGTTCGGCGCCGGCGTGATCCTGGCTCTTTCCCCTGAGGTGCCCGCGCGTCTGGGCGAGCTCCTCTTCGGCGACCCCTTGAGCGTCACCGGCGCGGAGATCGCAGTTACGGGCGCGCTGGCTTTCGTGGTCGTCTCGTGCCTCGCCATTCTTCATCGCCCTCTCACCCTGGCGAGCTTCGATCCGGGAGTTGCACGGAGTCTCGGCGCCAAGGGGGGTCGGGCAGAGCTGGCACTTCTTCTGCTCTTGGCCGGGGCGACGCTCGTGGCTGTCGGCGCTCTGGGCAACCTCCTGGCCGTGGCGCTCACAGTCGGGCCGGGCGCTTCTGCGCTTCTTCTCGCCGAGCGCCTTCGCCTGAGCCTCATCCTCGCCGGCGTGCTTGCGGCGGGCGCGGGCGTGGTCGGTCTTTACGCGAGCTACTACCTCGACGTTGCGGCGGGCGCATCGATCGCCCTGGCCGCGATCGGACTCTTCGGGCTCGCCGCGCTCGTCAGACGCCCGCTCCGGCACCTCCGCGCCCTTCGCCCGAGGCAAAGCGCGCTGCGCCCTTCGCCCCGGTAAGAACGGACTCACGTCCGATCTCGGCTTCGTGCGCAAGCCCTTCCGGGAAGGTCATCCCGATACCCTCGATCGCCGCGCGGCGGTCCGAGAGCATCGTCGTTTGCGGGAACGCGGCGAGCCCCTCGGCCATCGCGAGCGCCCGCTCGAGGTGAGTCCCGCCCGGGACGACCTCGTTCAAGAGGCCCCAGCCATGGGCTTCGGGCGCCTCGACGATGCGGCCGGTCAAGATCATCTCGAGCGCTCTGCCCATCCCGACGATGCGCGGCAGGCGCTGCGTCCCGCCATCAATCAGGGGCACTCCGAAGCGGCGCTCGGTAAAGCCGAGCTTCGCGTCTTCAGTTGCGATTCGAAGGTCGCACCAAAGCGCGAGCTCGAGCCCGCCGGCAAGACACCAGCCCGAAATCGCGGCGATTGTGGGCTTCGAGGCCTGAAGCCGCGTGAAGCCGAGCGGCCCGTCCGGAAAGCGGGGTAGCCAATCCAGCGGGTCAATGCCTTCCGCCGCCGCCTCGGCGAGCGCCTTTAGGTCGGCTCCCGCGCAGAACGCCTCGGGACCCTCCCCGGTGAGCACCATGACCCGCGCCCCATCATCGGCCTCGAAGCGGTCGAAGCCTTCGCGGAGGCCTTCGGCCGTGGCCACATCGACGGCGTTCCGGCGCTCGGGCCGGGTGATCGTGAGGACGGCCGCCGCGCCGATCCGCTCGTAGCTCGTCTCAGGCACGAACCGTTACCCAGGTTCCTGGTCCTACGGCTTGCGCAGGCGCTCGATGTCCTGGCGGACCCGTTCCTTGCGGCCCTCGAGGCGGTGCTGGAGAATCGACATGCCGATCACGAATAGCGTGAAGAAGATAATCACGCCGAACGCAAAGAACGTGATGACCTTGTCGTCGGTGCGCCCGTAGAGACCCTCGCCGTCGGCAGCCATTGCGATGGGCGCCGCGAGCAGCATCGTGACGATGGAGGCACAGAACAAGAAGACGGTGCGGCGAGCGCGGTTCATCCGGCTCGAACTTTACCGCGCACGCCCCAGCCCTCTTGGCTCCGGTGGTCGCGGGATAGCATCGCCCGCCTATGTCCTGGCTGGAAGCTGTCCTCCTCGGGATCGTGCAGGGGCTTACCGAGTTCCTGCCGATCTCGTCATCCGGTCACCTGATCCTCGTCCCCTGGGCGCAGGACTACACATTCCTTCGCGACAACGAGGACTTCAACAAGACCTTCGACGTCGCCCTTCACATCGGCACGCTCGCGGGCGTCATCTTCTACTTCCGGAAAGACCTGTGGGCGATGACCAAAGGGTTCTTCCGCACGCTTCGCCCGGAGGGGCGCTCCGACAAGGACGGACGGCTGGCGTGGGTCGTGATAATCGCGACGATTCCGGCGGTGCTCGTCGGCCTCCTCGGAGAGGAGTTCATCGACGACAACCTCGGTGAGCCCTGGATGATCGCCATCCAGCTCATCTTCTTCGGCCTGCTCCTCGGCATCGCCGACCGGCTGCCACAACGTCGCGAGGCTGAGTCGATCCGGCTTCGCGACGGGATGATCATCGGCACGGCCCAGGCGCTCGCGCTTGCTCCCGGCACGTCCCGCTCGGGCGTGACGATCACCGCAGCGCGCTTCCTCGGCCTGACAAGGGACGCAGCCGCGCGCTTCTCGTTCCTCCTCCTCGTTCCGGCGACGGCGGGGGCGGCCGTATTCAAAGGCGCCCAGGCAGTGCGCGACGGGCTGCCGCCTGACGTGGCTGGGCCGATGGTGGTCGGAGTCATCGCTTCTGCGCTCTCCGGCTACGCGGCGATCGCCGGGCTCCTCGCGTTTGTGCGCACGCGGAGCTATGACGTGTTCGTGATCTACCGAATCGTGATCGGGATCGTGATCCTGGGCGCGATCGCCGCAGGCCTCAGAAGCGCGACTTTCTAGCGGGATTCGCTAGCTCGCGAAGGGCGAGTTCACGGCGATCAGGCTGAGCGCGTAGACGATCCCGCCGGCGGCGATGACGCCGCTCAAGCCCGCGAACGAAGCGAAGGCGGTGGCGCGCACCCTGTGGTGGAGGCCCCAACTCTCGCTGGCGCGAATCGAGGCGGTGGAGGAAAGAAGCGTTGCGAAAAGCACGCCGACTCCGAGCGACGCGCCTAAAAAGAACTGAGCTGTTTCGCCGATCTCCATGCCACGAGTCTCATCGTCACATCCCAAGAGGAAGTAAAGATTCGGGGACTGGGCGGTAAAACGCGTGTAAACAAGCCTGGCTCGACCGTCGAGACCGCTCGGTCTCGACGGGCGGCCGCAATCTGGAGACAGCGACCTTCAAAGGCAGAACGCGCGGTCGTACTTGGGAGAGGTGACCGCGCGCTGCGCGAGAGAGGAGCTCGCGCTCGGATCTTGAGACCGCACCACCGACCGCGGGTGAAGATCCTGAGAACCGGAATGTGAAAGTTCAGTGAACCGGCACGCTTATGCCCGTACGGATCTCTACCATCGGGGGGACGAGCGAACGATGAGGCGAAAAGTCTCTCGAGCGCCTTCCACCATGACTCAACAGTCAGGCATAGTCCGGCTCGCGGTGATCGACACCGATTCGGGATTCGTGCGCGTCCTCGCGAAGCGGCTCGAGTCCGCAGGCTGGGAGTGCCGCATGCTCACGAGCACCGTCCCCTTGGACGAGCTCGTCGCGATGAAGTTGAACGCGCTGATCGTCGACCCCGCGGCGCTCGGCCCCATGGGTCCGGAGTTCTTGGAGCGCGTGTTTACCTCGCTGCCCGACCTCGGGGTCATCGTCGTTTCGCAGGGCTCCACCGTCGCACAGCGCGTACGAGGGCTGCGGATGGGCGCTGACGACTGGGTATCGAAGCCGTGTCATCCCGAGGAAGTCCTGGCGCGCGTAGAAGCCGTAACGAGGCGCCGCAAGCGTGGCCGCTACGGCTCGGACGCCGGTCCGCTCGTCGCCGGCGAGCTCGAGATCCGCCCGGATCAGTTTCAGGCGTTCGTGGCCGGACGAAGCCTCAACCTCACCCGCCGCGAGTTCGAACTCCTTCAGAACCTTGCCGAGGCCAATGGCAAGGTGATCGAGCGCGAGGAGATCTATCAGCGGGTCTGGGGCTACACGATGGCCCACGGCGACCGCTCGGTCGATGTATTCATCCGCAAGCTGCGATCGAAGCTCCAGGCTGTATCGCCCGAATGGGCTTACGTGCACACCCACTTCGGGGTGGGCTACAGGTTCGAAGCCGAGTCGGCGCGACCGGCTCCTGCCTCACCACCGGTCGCCGCGAGCGAAGCCGAAGCGTCAGAGTCGGTTGCCGACGAGCCCAGTCTCGCTGCTCAGCGCACCTGACTCCTTCCTTTCGTTCACATCCTTTTCACAAGCTGGTGTCAGGGCGGTAACAAGATCCAGCCAGGCCGCTGAAAGCCTGAAATCACTTCGGGGGGCCCCTAGGCGCGTCTGTGCGCCCCAGCCTCCAACTTGAACTCAGATTCTGAGTGCGACAACACAAAAGGGAGACCATGAAAGTGATTTCGAGAAAGTGGCTGTCTGCCGCTGGAGCGTGTGGAGTCCTAGCCTTCGGCCTCGGTGCCTGTGGCGACGATGAAGAAGGCAGTGGTGAGGTGGAAGGGCCCGAAGGCCTGACAGGCCAAATCGCTCTCGACGGCTCGAGCACAGTACAGCCGTTCGCCGAGGCCGCCGTAGAGCTATTCGTCGAGGGGAACCCGGACGTCGACATCACCGTCGGCGCAGCCGGTACCAGCGGCGGTTTTGAGAAGTTCTGTGCGGGCGAGACAGACATCTCGAACGCTTCGCGTCCGATCGACGAAGAAGAGGAGGTTCCGGTCTGCGAGAAGGCAGGTATCGAGTTCACGGAAGTGCCGGTTGCAAACGACGGAATCGCGATCGCCACGAACCCGGGCCTTGAGATTTCGTGTCTATCGACCGAGCAGCTTGAGATGCTATGGGCAGACGAGACGGTGACGAACTATGCGGATCTCGGTGACGATGCCGACACAGGCGAAGCGCTGCCGGACGCAGACGTGAGCCTCTACGGCCCCGGCACGGACTCGGGCACGTTCGATTACTTCACCGACGTGATCAATGGTGAAGAGGGTAAGAGCCGGTCTGACTACCAGGCGTCCGAGGACGACAACCAGCTCGTCTCCGGTGTAGCCGGCGATGAAGCCGGCTTGGGTTACTTCGGCTTCTCGTACTTCGAGCAGGCTGCCGATCAGCTCAGCCTGGTGGCCGTGGACTCGGGCGACGGTTGCATCGAGCCGAGCCCGGAGACGATCTCGTCCGGTGAGTACGCGCCGCTGTCGCGGCCAATATTCATGTACCCGTCGGCGGACGCTCTCGCCGATGAGGCGACCGCTGGGTTCATGCAGTTCGTCGTCGACAACTACGACACGATCGCCGAGGCCGCGTTGATCGTCCCGTTGGACGAGACGCAAGCCGAGGAAGCAGCCTCCGCCGTCGAAGGCGCAGGCTCGTAGAGCGGCAAGGGCCGGTTCCCAGAACCAGATGGAAGCCGGCTCAGCACAACTAGGAAACGCCGCCACGCCGGGAGGCCATCGGCCTCTCGGCGTGAAGCGCCGCCGTTGGGGCGAGGAGGTAATCCGCGCCCTCCTCTTCTTCGCCGCGGGCATCTCGATCCTCACCACGGTGGGGATCGTGGTCGCGCTCGTCATCGAATCCGCTCCGTTCTTCGAAGAGGTGACGACGCGGTTCTTCACCGACGGTTCGTGGAGCCCCCTCTTCGCGCCGCCCGAGTTCGGCATCTGGCAGCTCCTCAACGGGACCTTCCTGATCACGGGTATCGCGATCCTCGTCGCGATCCCGCTCGGGATCGCCATCGGCCTCGTGGTCGGCGCGATCGGTGGCGGCGGCGCGATCCTCGCGCTGCCGGTGCTCGTGTACATCCTCGGCGAGGAGGTCGGGCCGGCCTCCACGGGCTCGCTCGTCGTGGTCGCGATCGCCGCCGGCGTGGGAGCGGGGGCGCTTGCACTGCGCGGGCACGTCTGCTGGCGCGTCGCGCTGACGTTCACCGCGCCGGCGGCGGCCGGTTCGGTGCTGGGGTCCGTCGCCAACACCGCGGTGGGCACCAAGGCGCTGATCCTCATGTTCGTGCCGGTCATGCTCGTCGCCTCCGCCGCAACCTGGCAGCGCGCTGCGCAGGCACCCGGCGAGGACCCCGAACGCTGCCCGGACGTGCCTGCGCGCCGGATCGTCGGCGCCGCCGTCGGCGTCGGCCTGCTGACCGGCTTCTTCGGCGTCGGCGGGGGCTTTCTCATCGTCCCGGTGCTGGCCCTGTCGCTCGGGTTCGGCTTCCGCCGCGCGGTCGCGACGTCGCTGGTCATCATCACGCTGACGGGGTGCGCCGCGCTCGTCAGCCACCTGGCGATCGGCGCGTCCATCGACGTCCCGGTGACGATCGCGCTGGCGCTCGCGACGGGCGTCGGCGCGCTCCTCGGGTCGCACATCGCCGACCGCGTGCCGCAGGCGACACTCGGGCGCGCGTCCGCGGTCGTCGTCGCGCTCCTCGCGCTGTTCCTGCT
>JALZIJ010000135.1 GCA_030860375.1 Actinomycetota bacterium
GGCGAACGGTCCGCCGCCGGTGTCGCAGGCGACGTAGCGATCCGTGCGATCGTCGTAGATTCGCGGCGAGACGACCCACGAGTACTTGTCGTTGAAGTCGCGCGCCTGCGGCTTCGGGATCGTCACCTTGTTCCATGGATGGCGTGCATCCACCGGGTTGCCGAGCGGATCCTTGTCGACGAACTTGCCCTCCGACTCGGCCCAATCGTCGAAGTAGGAGGAACCAAGCAGGATCCTGATCTTCAGGTTGATGTCGACGAGGTCGGTCGTAAGCAACTCACCGTTGACCGCGATGCCGGGCGTGACGTAGCGCTTGTTGCCCCACTCGTTCATCCGCTCGTACGAGGAGTCGGCGTAGTCGGGATCGTCGAACGCGCCCCAGCAGACGAGGTCGGTCTCGCGATAGCCGACCATGTCGTACCCCGGCAACTCCCTCAGGAAGAAGTCGTAGAGGTCGTCGTGCAACGGCACGCTGCGCTTCACGTAGTCGAAGTAGCGCATGAGCCGCACGTAGTAATCGGTCAGCGTCTGGTGCGTGATGTGCGCAGAGCAGCCGCCCGGCATGATCGTCGACGGGTGCGTATGCCTGCCGCCGAAGAGGCAGTACATCTCGCGCGTGTACCGGGCTACCTGGAGCGTCTCCAGATAGAAGTCGCCGGTGAACGGGTTGAGCGAGCGCATGATGTCCGCGATCGTGCGATAGCCGTGGATGTCGGCGCCCGGTGAGAGCGTTTGCTCGGCCGTCTGGAGCAGGCTGGGATTCGTCTCTTTGACCATCTGCTCGCAGAAGTCGACGTTGCACATGCAGTCGTTGAAGATCGCATGGTCGAACATGAAGTCGGCCGACTCCGCGAGGTTGAACGCCAGCTCGCCCAGCGGCGGCATCTTCGTGCCGTAGGCCATGTTCTGGTTGAGACACGAGACCGTCGCGTGGTTGTCACCGCAGATGCCGCAGATGCGACTCGTGATGAAGTGCGTGTCTCTCGGGTCGATTCCCTTCATGAAGATGTCGAATCCTCTGAAGATCATCGACGTCGAGTAGCACTTGTTCACCTTCTTGTTGGTGAAGTCGATCTCGGTGTGGATGCCCAAGGAGCCGACGATCCGAGTGATCGGATCCCACGACATTTCCTTGACCATGACCTTCTGGTCTGAGGGGGGTGTCTCTGTTGCTGCCATTTCTTTCGTCTCCTCTAGCTCTTTCGCCTAAATATCTACCGGCACATGCTGCTTTCGGGGCAAGCCCCCCATCACTGCTGCGCGTAGTTCCGGGGCTGGTAACCCGTTGTCAGCGTGTTCCCGGGCTTGCGCCATTCGGGCTCGACGTCGTACTTGCGGTCGATGTTGCGGTGTCTGAAGTACCGGACGATCGGCCCGAGCGCGAACTTCTCCAGGTTCGACCATGCGGCACCGGCCGGGTCCGCGTCCATGAACGGCATGTACTTGTCAGGAAAGCCGGGCATCGTGCAGGCCATGCAAATGCCGCCCACGTTCGGGCAGCCTCCGTAGCCGTCGACCCAGCCGCGGACCGGAACGTTGCACTTCACCACCGGGCCCTTGCAGCCCAGCTTCACCAGGCAGCGCGGGTCGTCGCCGTACTCCGTGGCGAACTGCCCCTGCTCGGCGAAGCCGGCGCGGTTGCATCCTTCGCGGACCGTACGGCCGAACAGCCACCGCGGGCGCAGCTGTTCGTCGAGGTCCGGCACGGGTGCCCTTCCGGCGAGGTGAAGCGCCAGGTAGAGCAGGGTTTCCGTCATGTTGTCCGGCTGCGCGGGACAGCCAGGGATATTCACGATCGGCAGGTTGGCCGCGGACTTGAAGTCCCAGCCGAGGTGGTCGGCAACGCCCATCGCTCCGGTCGGGTTGTTCTTCATCGCGGGGATACCGCCGAAGGTTGCGCAGCTTCCGATCGCGACGACTGCCGCTGCCTTCGGAGCAAGCCGATCGAGCCATTCGGACGTTGTGATGGGCTGGCCCGTCTCCGGGTTGTCGCCGATCGCCGCCCAGTAGCCGTCACCCGAGAGGTTCTCATTCGGGATCGAGCCCTCGACGCAAAGGACGAAGGGGTCGAGCTCGCCACGCTCTGCGCGCCACCACCACTCGATGAACTCGGCGCCGTTCTCATACGCCAAGACGGGATGGTGGATGTGCAGCTTCGGCATCCCCGGGATCGTTTGGAGGATCAGATCTTCGAGGCTCGGGTTGACCGCTGAGGTCATTGCGACCGAGTCGCCGTCGCATGAAAGGCCGGTCGTCATCCACAGGACGTGGGCTTCGACCGCTTCCGTCTTGGCCTGGTCGGGTACGAACTCCGCCGGTAGCGCCATCAGCACTCTCTCCTCTTTGTTTGTTGAGCATCTTGGGATGCGCAAGTCGCACGTGTCGTCAGATGCCCAGGGAGGCCCGCGCCACCCTCGTTGACCCTGTTTCCGTTTCGAAGCAGTTTCACTCGCATACTCTCAGCAAATCCTCGGGAGCGGGTCCCCGGCGAGGAGGTCCATCACGCGCCGGCCGCCGAAAGCGGTCTCGACGAGGACCATGCCCGGGGGCTCGGCCGTCACCTCTGCGATCTCGACTGCCGCTTCGCATCCTGGGACCGCGCGCAGCGCTTCGAGCGCGGCGTCGGCGGACTCGGGTGCCACGAAGGCGACCATCACGCCCTCGTTGGCGACGTACATGGGATCGATGCCAAGAAGCTCGGACGCGCCTTCCACCTCCGGAATGACCGGGATGCTGGCCTCGCGGACGGTGATGCCGACGGACGAGGCTCGCGCCAGCTCGTTGAGAGCCGATGCGACGCCGCCGCGTGTGGCGTCGCGCATGCAGCGCAGGTCGGACCCGGCCGCATCGAGGAGGGTGTCCGCGACGGGCCAGAGCGAGCGAGTATCCGAGACGACGTCCGCCTCGATGCCCAGCTCGCCGCGAGCGAGCATGATCGCAGTGCCGTGCTCGCCGATGGTCTTCGAAACGATCACGCGGTCGCAGGCCTGGAGTGAGCCTGTGGAAAGCGTCGCGCGAGGATCAACCGCGCCGATTCCGGTGGTACAGACGTACATGCCGTCGGCGAGGCCGCGCTCAACGACCTTCGTGTCGCCGGTGACGACCGATACGTCGGCCTCGGCGGCCGTGCGCGCGATTGCGCCGACCTCTTCACGGAGGATGTCTGCGTCGAGGCCCTCCTCGAGGACGAAGGCGAGGCTGAGCGCCTGTGCCTTTGTGCCGGCAGCGGCGAGGTCGTTGACGGTGCCGCAGACTGCAAGCTCGCCGATCGATCCGCCCGGGAACTTGAGGGGCTTGACGACGAAGGTGTCGGTGGTCATAGCGACCGACGTGCCCGCGACGTTCACCACGCCCGAGTCGCCGAGCGCGCCAAGGGCTTCCGATTCAAAGGCGGGTACGAAGAGTCCCTCGATGAGGGTCTGGGTCGCCTTGCCGCCCGCGCCGTGGGACATGTTCACGGCCGAGTCCTTGAAGCGAGGCCGCTTCGAGCGCGCGGTTTCGATGATCTCGAGCACTCGCTGCTCGCGGTCCGGCGCGGACGGGCGGCCGGCGCCGATGCGCTTCTCGGAGGTGGCGATCGGCTCGGTCATGAGACCTCACCCACCGGCCCCACCGGCACATGCTTCTTTCGCGACGTTCGTCGCTCACTCATGACAACACCACCGGCACATGCCTGTTTCGCGACGTTCGTCGCTCACTCATGACATCACCGGCTCCCTCTCACGCGCGTAGCGGCCGTAGTTGTAGTAGGCGGCGCAAGCCCCTTCCGGCGAGACCATGCAGGTGCC
>JALZIJ010000137.1 GCA_030860375.1 Actinomycetota bacterium
TGGTGGCTTGGACCTTCGCGTCGTTTGCTGCGGCCTTTCGCCGGCGCCCCGACTGGGCGATCGGCGCGCCCTCGCGGATCTCCGCGGTCAGGCGCACGGCAAGGGCGGCAGCGTCCTCTCCGTCGACCGGGCCGCCGCCGGATGGCTCGAAGAACTCGACCCGGATCCGTGGACGCTTCGGAAAGCGAACGATGTCCACCGACCCGGTCACGCGACAGGAGACGATCGTCGTCTCCGGGACGTCCAAAGCGAGGCGCCCGATACCACTTCGGGCGCGAAGGACCGCCCCGCGCGAGATCGTCCCCTCGGGGAAGACCCCGATACAGGCGCCCTCACGCAAGCATTCGATCGCCGTCGAGAGGGCGCTCGCATCTCCCTTCCCGCGCTGGATCGGGATCTGGCCCATGCCATCGAGGATGGGGGCGAGGCCTTTGATGTTCCAAAGGCTCGCCTTCGCGAGGGCACGGATCTGGCGCCGGCTCAACCCGGCGATGCCGATCGCGACCGGGTCCCAGTGAGAATCGTGGTTTCCGACCACGAGGGTCGGGCCGGAAGGGGGCAGGTACTCCGCGCCGACCACCTCTAGCCGACCCCACCACTTGACCAGGGGGGTGCACGCCGCCATCGCGAAGCGGTAGGTGCGGGAGATGGCTTCTGGGGACTCTTGAGCGGTCAGTTCTTCGAGATGAAGCCGTGCTTCTCGAGATACTCGAGGATCTGCTTCGCGGACTGCTCGGGGCCCTGCTCTTCCGTGTTCACCGTGATCTCGGGGTTCTCGGGCTCCTCGTAGGGGTCTGAGACGCCCGTGAACTCCTTGATCTCACCCGAGCGAGCCTTCGCGTAAAGGCCCTTGACGTCGCGCTGCTCGCACGTCTCGACCGAGGCCTTCACGAATACCTCGACGAACCGTCCGTCCATCATCTGGCGCGCCTCGTCGCGGATCGCCCGGTAGGGCGAGATCGCGGCCGTGATGACCGGCACGCCGTTTCGCGAGAGCAGGTTCGCCACGAAGGCGATCCGGCGGATGTTCGTGTCGCGGTCCTCCTTCGAGAAGCCGAGGCCCTTCGAGAGGTTCTCGCGGACGACGTCGCCGTCGAGCACCTCGAGCTTTGAGCCGCGCCCGAGGAGCTCCTTGACGAGCTCGTTCGTGATCGTCGTCTTGCCCGCGCCGGACAGCCCGGTGAACCAAAGGCAAAAGCCGTCGTCGTCCTTCGTCGTGAGTTCAGCCATTGTCTTCCTCCTGATATGCGTCGATGAGGATCTGGGCGACTTCCTCGCGGGAGAACTCGGGCGGTGGCTTCTCGCCCTCGCCTAGCATCTCGCGCACCTTCGTTCCCGAGAGGAAGAGATGCGACTCCTGCGGGTGGGGGCAGGTCTTCGCAGAGCCCATGCCCTCGCACTCGTTGCACCAGAACGTGTGCTCGAAGAAGAGCGGAGTGATCCCCAGCTCCTCGGTGTCGATGTCATCGAAGATCCGCTGTGCGTCGTAGGTGCCGTAGTAGTCGCCTACGCCCGCGTGGTCGCGGCCCACGATGAAGTGTGTGCAGCCGTAGTTGCGGCGGATGATCGCGTGAAGGACGGCCTCCCGCGGCCCGGCGTAGTGCATCTTGCCGGGGTTGACCCCGAGCATCACGTGGTCCGGGTGGTAGTAGTTGTCCATCAAAACCTCGTAGCAGCGCATCCTGACGTCCGCGGGGATGTCGCCCTTCTTGGTCTCGCCGATCAGGGGATGGATGTAGAGGCCGTCGCAGATCTCGAGCGCGGCCTTGGTCAGGTACTCGTGCGCGCGGTGGATGGGGTTGCGGGTCTGGAAGGCGACGATGCGCTTCCAGCCGCGCTCCGCGAACGCCGCCTTTGACTCCTCGGTCGTCTGGTAGCGGCGCATGAAGGCGTCCTCGTGGTCGGGCAGGGCATCCACCGAGATCGGCCCGGCGAGGCAGCGGTTGCCCTCCTCGCGGATGGCCGCGACGCCGGGATGCTCGTTGTCGGTCGTCAGGTAGACCTTCTCCGCCTCGAGCTCTGAGTCCTTTTCGAAGATCTCCTCGACGGTGAGCGTTCCGAGCTGCTTGCCGTTGGGGGCGCTCAGCTCGACCTCGTCGCCCTCGGAGCACTCGAGATCGGTCGCGAGGGTGATCGGGATCGACCAGATCTCGCCCGAGGCCAGGCGCATGTCCTCGCAAACGGAGCGCCAGTCCTCCGAGCCCATGAAGCCCTGGAGCGGCGCGAAGCCACCGTTGCCGATGAGCTCGAAGTCGGAGGCTTGCCGATTCGAGAGGGTCAGGCTGAGCGCGGTGTCCGCGCTACCCATTGATGCCGCACTCGGTCCGGTCGGTCCCGGCCCAGCGGCCGGCTCTAACGTCCTCGCCCTGGCCGGGCGCTGATGTGCAGGGCATGCATCCGATGGATGGGTAGCCCTGGTCGTGAAGGGGGTTGTAAGGCACTTTGTGTTCCTTTATGTAGGTCCAGACTTGCTTGTCATCCCAGTCGGCGAGGGGGTTCAACTTCCAGCGGTTAAACCGCACGTCCCAGCCGAAGCGTCGGGCGCCGGCGCGAGTCTCGGAATCCATCCTTCGAACACCTGAAACCCAGCACTCGACCCCCTCGAGGGCGCGTCGCATGGTAGCGACCTTGCGGGGCGCGCAGCATTCGTCATCGGGTCCCCACTGGCCGGCGTCCCAACGCTCGCGGAGCCCCGGGGGGTTCTCCTGGACGTAGCGCTCGAAATCGATTCCGAAGTGGGTGGCGAGCCTGTCCCTGGTCTCGTAGGTCTCGGGGAAGAGAAGCTCGGTGTCGATGTAGAGGAATCGCGCGGAAGGGTCGATGCGGTGCGCCATGTCGACGATCACCGAGGTCGTCTTTTGAAACGAGACGGCGAAGCTGAGGCCAGGACCGAAGGTCTCGATCGCCCACGCGATCGCTTCTTGGGCGCCCATCTCCTCAACCTCGGCGGAGATCCGCTCAGGATCCACCTGGCGGCCACCGATCTTCGGCACAGGCCTATGGCCATTGCCGTTCTGAGCGGCGGCGGCGTCCAGCGGACGGGGCCGTGACGGGACACCCACCGGCACACGCTCCTTTCGCGGCTTGCGCCGCTCATCAACTATCTCACTCATATCGCGCACTCGCCCTCACCGCGCTCGACCTTGTAGGGCTCGGCGCGGTTCCAGTCGATGAACTGGTCCATCGTCTCGAGCGAGAAGTCGGCGGGCATCGAGAGCTCTGAGATCTCCCCTTCGAACCGGGCGATCCCGAGCCGCTCGACGAAGTCGTTGAAAGCCTCGCCTTCGTTGCGCTCGCCCTCGTACAGGCGAAGCCAGCGCTCGACCGCGTCGGGCACACGCTTGGCCGGGATGCGCGACTTGAGGCGGGCGCCGTAGACGACCTCGCCCCCCTCGTAATTGCCGCCGAGGTGCGGGATGTAGGCCGGAACGGGCTTTCCGCCCACCTTGAGTGAAGCGCCGTAGAAGCCGATGTTCGCGATGTGGTGCTGGCTGCAGCCGTTGGGGCAGCCGGACATCTTGATGTGGACCTGCTTCGTGAGCGGATCCGTGATCTCCATCGCCTCGACCCGCTCCTGGATCGCGGCGTTGAGGCCCATGGAGCTGGTGATGCCGAGCTTGCATGAGTCGGTCC
>JALZIJ010000121.1 GCA_030860375.1 Actinomycetota bacterium
CGCCTTCGGCAAAGGAGCCGGGCTCGATCGTGCCCGTCGTGAAGTGAAGGATGTGAAAGACGACGAAGAAGAGGAGGAAGAAGCCACCAACCTGCATCGTCCGCGTCGAAATCGAGCGCTTGATCACGGGCGGTCGCCGGCCGACGGGGCGCGCGGCGCGGTTTCGCGTGGCGAGCTGCGTGATGGCCGCCACATGAACCACGAGGGCCGTGAGCAGAAACGCACGAGCTACCCACAGGAGCCCATTGCGAGGGATGACCGGCTCACCCGCAGTGCGGATCCACTCGGCATAGGCGTCGATCGAGCCGCTGGCGGTTCCTGACCCCTGGAAGACCTTGAGGTTTCCCAGCATGTGCGCGATCACGTAGAGGACGAGCAGGGCGCCCGTCAGGGCGACGATCTGCTTCTTACCGACAGAGGATCCCCAGAACTCCCTCAGCCACGACCCGCGGGTGGGTGCCGAGCCTCGCTCTGCCGGCATCGTGGCGGGTGCGCTCACGCGTTGATCCTATGCGCTGGGCGAGGTGGGGTGACTACGTCGCCGGAGGCGGCTCAGCCATCGCATCTCTCAGCGCGCGACCGACCTGATCGGCGGTGACTATCCCTCTGAGGCGTCCTTCAGAATCCACCGCCGCGAGCGCGCCCAGGCGTCTCAGCGCGTCGTTTCCGAGCAACGAGTCGAGCGGGGCGTCGTCGCGCACCTGTAGAGACCGGCTCGCGTCCGATTCGAGCAGCTCGGATACGCGCCGGGTCGTCCGCGCCTCGTCCGGAACGGCATCCGCCGCCTCGCGGACGATCAGGCCCAAGAAGCGCTGCGCGGCGTCGGTGACGGGAAACCAGGACCAGCGGTAGCGGAGAAAGAACTCGTCGAGCGCCTGGGCCACCGTCGTCTCCTCAGAGATCGAAACCGGATCCGAGTCCATCACGTCTGAGACCGAGAGGCCTTCGATCCGGCTCTCGAACTCTGTCCGCCGAACCGTTCCCCGTGCCGCGGAGCCCAAGAGGAAGCCGACGAGGGCGAGCCAGATGCCGTTGATCACGCTTCCCAGCGCCAGCAGGAAGAGGCCGCCCGCGATGAAGAGGTAGGAGAAGCCCTGGCCCATCGTCGCCGCGAAACGCGTCGCTTTGTTGCGATCGCCGGTCAGCTTCCACGCCGCCGCACGGACGATTCGCCCACCGTCAAGCGGGAAGGCGGGAATCAGGTTGAAGAAGAGAACGACGACGTTGAGGCTCGCGATCCACGCGATTACCGCGAGCGACCCGGATACGTCCGCTCCGTCGGTGACGGCCATCGCGTCGAAGAACTCGCCCTCGGAGCCGGCCAGAGCGATACCTGCCGCCATGGCCGAGACGGCGATCCCAAGCGTCACCGCGGGCCCTGCGGCCGCGACGCGGAACTCGACTCCGGCCGAGTCGGTGTCGCGCTCCATGTGGGCGAGCCCGCCGAACAGCCAGAGCGTGATCTCCGAGATGCCGATCCCGTTTCGCATCGCGACAAAGGCGTGTCCGAGCTCGTGGAGGACGATCGATGCGAAGAAGGCAAGTGCAGAAATCACCGCGAGCGCGTACGGCTCGATCGATCCCTCAGGCGCTCCGATCACTGAGTCGTAAAAGCCCGAGAGCCAGATCACGATTAGGAAGAGCACGAAGAACCAGGAGTAATCGACACCGATCCGGATGCCGCGCACGTGGAAGAGCGTCAGCGTGGCGCGCGCAGGCATCGCTAGCGAGCGTCCCAGTCCGCGTACTCAGCGGACTCCTTTGTCATCGCGGCCGTGACCGCGGCGATTTGGTTCGGACTGCCGACCAGCGCTCGCTGGAGCTCAGCCTCCAGCTTCAGGGCGTCCTCGCTCCGTCCCGTGTAGGCCGAGTTGAGGAGGCGCTTACCCGAGCGGATCGCGTGTGGCGACTTCTGCGCTATGTCGGCGGCGAGCGCGTTCGCTTCGGCCGGCGGATCCTCTGCGACACGGGTGACCAGGCCCAGGCTTAGCGCTTCTTCAGCGCCGATGGTGCGGCCGCTGAAGACGATCTCTTTGGCGACGTCGAGCGAAACCAGGGTGGGAAGCGCTTGGGTGATTCCCATGTCCGGGATCAGGCCGTAGCGGATCTCCATCACGCAGAGCTTCAGGTCGGACGCGGCGATCCGGACGTCGGCACCCAAGGCGATCTGAGCACCGCCGCCGAGGCAGTTCCCTTGAAGCGCGGCGATGACCGGCACCGGCAACCGTTGCCAGTCGTACGCGACGCGCTGGGCGATGTTTGCAACCTCGCCGGGGACCTCAGAGATCATCTCGTCGACGCCGATGTCTCCCGTCATGAAGCTGGGAAAGTCGAGCCCTGAGCAAAAGCTCGGCCCCTCGCCCGAGAGCACGACCGCCCGCACGTCGTTTCTGGCGGCGAGCTCGTTCGTCGCGGCGTCGAGCGCCTGGAACATCGGCCAGTCGAGGGCGTTGTGCTTGTCGCCTCGCACCATGCGAACGTCGGCGACGCCGTCGGTCACGTCGATTACCACTCGGTCGTCAGCCACGGCTCGATCCTACGGGCAGTCGTACGCACCGAGGCGCATGGGCCGGCGCGCCGGTCGAGAACGCCCTGGACCGCCCACCTCGGAGCTCTGGCTCTGGCTGTGATTGACGCTGTAGCGCAGTACCTCGTCAATGGGTTCGGTGGCGTCGCCGCCCGGCCTGACGACGTTGAAGGGGACGCGCAGGGCGTTGACCAGGACGGCCGGAGTGCCCGTGTCTAACGCGCTGAGAGCCTTGGTGTCCAGGCGATCGGGATCAGGCTTCTCACCTGTGATCGTGAACGCCAGGATCCCGCCATCTCCAGTGGCCGACTGCGCTGCGGCCAGCGCTTCCACGCAGGATGATTGATCTGGAGAGGTCAGCGCGAGCCTCACCGAACCGTTGACCCTTTGAATCGCTACTGCGGCAGGCCCCGGTTTGGCCTCTTCGTCGATCCGGTCGAGGATCTCGCTTGCCTCGCTCTCACTTCGGGCGAAGATGATGCGGCCGTTGGCGCCGTCGGCGACGACCTTCGACGTCCCGGCCGGCGTCTTGGGCCCGGCCACATACAAATTACGCTCGAGCGAGTAACCCTGCGCCTTGAGCTTGGCGGCCACATCGTCGAACGATTCGGTGGTTGCGATGACGCTGGGAGAGCCGTCGACGCTGGCGGCCGCGCGTATCAACGTGCCGTCGAGCGGCGATGCGCCTTCGAGGCTGAGGTTCGCGTTTAAGGCATCGAGGACATTCGGGAAGGCGCGCGTCGTGAACTGGAAGAGCCGAACGGTGGGGCTGCCTCGGCGGCGCAGAAAGCCGTCATCTGCCGGAGTTGCATTCGCGTCCTCGGGTAGGTCGAGCTCCTGGCGCACCTCAACGACATCGACCGTTTGCACGAGCCCGGCGTTCTTTGGCAGGTAACGAGCAAGTTCGGCCGCGTCGCCAGCAGCGTTCACCTCCTTCTCGTCGCTGCCGCACCCAACGAAGGACAGGGTGGACACGAGCGCCAGCGCACAGATTGGTACGACGACGGCCGGCGATCGTCGCGCCATGTCCTACGTCGCGGCGTGCCGCGTGACGATCCGGTCGAGGTCGGTCCCGGCAGGAAGGGTGCCGAAGGCAAGGCCGGCATCGCCGCCGAGTCGAGTCGCGCAAAACGCATCGGCCACGGCCTCGTCACCGAAGCGAAGAAGGAGCGAGCCCTGGAGGACCAACGCCATCCGCTCGACGATGCGGCGTGCGCGAGACTCGATTGCATCCAGGTTTGAGAGCTCGGCGCGGAGGTCGGAAAGCGCGGCGTCGAGCCGCTTGTCCGCGCCGGCCGCCTCTTCGGCTTCGGCGAAGAACGCCTCGAGCGCCTGCGGGCTTCGCGCCATGCCGCGAAGGACATCGAGGCACTGCACGTTGCCTGAGCCCTCCCAGATCGAGTTCAGCGGTGATTCGCGAAGGAGTCGGGGCATGCCGGACTCCTCGACGTAGCCGTTTCCCCCGAAGCACTCGAGCGCTTCGGCCGCATGGGGGGTCGCGCGCTTCGTCAGCCAGTACTTGAGCACCGCGTTCGCGAGACGGCGAAGCTCGAAGGAGTGCTCGTCGCCCGCCGCCGCCTCGTCGTAGGCGCGAGCCAGGCGCATAGCCGAGATCGTGGCGGCCTCCGACTCGATGGCGAGGTCCGCCAGCACGTTCTGCATCAAGGGCTGGTCGACCAGGAGCTTGCCGAAGGTCGCTCGCCCGGAGCAGTGATTGATGGCCTGGGTAACGCCCACCCGCATGCCGGTCGCTGCGCCGAGCGCGCAGTCGAGGCGCGTGTGGTTGACCATCTCGATGATCGTCGGCACACCGCGGCCCTCTTCGCCGACGAGTTGTGCCCAAGCGCCTCGAAACTCGACCTCGGCCGAGGCGTTCGAGCGGTTGCCGAGCTTGTCCTTGAGCCGCTGTAAGTGCATCCGGTTTCGCTCGCCGTCGGGCGTGAAACGGGGGAGAAGAAAGCACGAAAGGCCGCCCGGCGCATGTGCCAGGACGAGGAACGCGTCACACATCGGGGCCGAGCAAAACCACTTATGGCCGGTGATCTCGTACTCGCCACCCGGGCCGCCGCCGTTCAGAGGCACGGCGGAAGTCGTGTTCGCCCGTACGTCCGAGCCGCCCTGCTTTTCAGTCATCGCCATCCCGGCCAAGGCACCGGCCTTGTCTGGCGCAGGGCGGAGGCGCTCACCGTTGTAGGCGGCTGAGGTAAAGCGCGGCTCCCACTCGGCGGCCACCTCCGGCTGGGCCCGGAGCGCCGGTACGACCGAGTAGGTCATCGAGAGCGGGCAGCCAACCCCTGCATCGGCTTGGCCGAAGCACATGAACATCGCGGCGCGGGCGACATGCGCGCCGGGTTGCGGCTCGGCCCATGGAAGCGCGGCAAGCCCGAAGCCGACTCCAACGGACAGGAGCTCGTGCCACGCTGGGTGAAACTCGACCTCGTCGATGCGATTGCCGAAGCGGTCGTGGGTTTTCAAGCGAGGCGGATTCTCGTTGGCCTCACGCCCCCAGCGCTGCGCCCGCGCCGAGCCGGCGAACTCGCCGACCTCGACCGCTCGTTCCTCAGCCCAGCCCCCGCCCTCGCGGTGAAGGGCCGCCTGAAGGACGCGATCCGACTCGAAGACGTTGTAGTTCTCGAGTGCAGATGCCTGGTTTAAGACCTCATGAGTCGCGTGGGCGAGGCGAGGCTCGACGGTGGCCATGCGTTCATGCTACGGCCCAGGCGAGGGCAGGGTTCAGATCGCTATGCGAGATAAACCCTGCCCTCGCTAGGGTCCGCCGTCCGCGACCCCCGAGACCGAGAACTAGTTACCGGCACACGCTGCTTTCGCGCTAAAGCGCTCAGGAGACAAATTCATGGCAAAGATCGAAGTGAAGAGCCCCATCGTCGAGCTTGACGGCGACGAGATGACCCGAATCATCTGGGCGTTCATCAAAGAGCAGCTGATCGTGCCGTACCTGGACGTCGAGCTTCTCTATTACGACCTCGGCATCGAGAGCCGCGACCAGACGGAAGACCAGATCACGGTCGACGCCGCGAATGCGATCAAAGAGCACGGGGTGGGTGTCAAGTGCGCCACGATCACGCCCGATGAAGCCCGTGTCGAGGAGTTCGGCCTCAAGTCCATGTACCGCTCGCCGAACGGGACGATCCGGAACATCCTCGGCGGCGTCATCTTCCGCGAGCCGATCGTGATCTCGAACGTCCCAAGGCTGGTGCCGGGCTGGACCAAGCCGATCATCATCGGCCGCCATGCTTTCGGCGACCAGTACCGCGCCACGGACACGAATATCCCGGGCGCGGGCAAGCTGATGCTCACCTTCACGCCCACCGACGGCTCCGAGCCCATCGAGTTGGAGGTCTTCGATTTCCCCGAGGGCGGCGGCGTCGCGATGGCTATGTACAACCTCGACGCTTCGATCCGCGACTTCGCACGCACCTCGCTTCGCTACGGGCTCGAGCGCGGTTTCCCGGTCTACATGTCGACCAAGAACACGATCATGAAGACCTATGACGGGCGCTTCAAGGACATCTTTCAGGAGATCTACGACGACGAGTTCAAGGCCGACTTCGAGGAGAAGAGCCTCACCTACGAGCACCGTCTGATCGACGACATGGTCGCCGCGGCAATGAAGTGGGAGGGGGGCTACGTATGGGCCTGCAAGAATTACGACGGCGACGTCCAATCCGACACGGTGGCGCAGGGGTTCGGCTCGCTCGGATTGATGACCAGCGTGCTCACCACGCCTGACGGCAAGACCGTCGAGGCCGAGGCGGCGCACGGCACCGTCACCCGCCACTTTCGCGAGCACCAGAAGGGCAACCCGACCTCTACCAACCCGATCGCCTCGATCTTCGCGTGGACTCGCGGCCTCCAGGCGCGCGGCCGGATGGACGAGACGCCCAAGGTGTCCGACTTCGCCGAGACCCTCGAGCGCGTCTGCGTTGAGACGGTCGAGAGCGGGAAGATGACCAAGGACCTTGCCCTGCTCGTGGGCTCAGACCAGGAGTTTCAGACAACGCAGGAGTTCCTCGCCTCGATCGACGAAAACCTGCAGAAGGAGATGAGCTAGGAAATGACAAACTCGAGTTCCCCCGTAAGAGTCACCGTCACCGGCGCCGCAGGCCAGATCGGCTACGCGCTGCTGTTCCGCATCGCCTCCGGCGCGATGCTCGGCGACGAGACGCCGGTCCACCTGAACCTTCTCGAGATCCCGGACGCCGTTAAGGCGGCTGAGGGCACCGCGATGGAGCTGGACGACTGCGCATTCCCGCTGCTCGCGGGGATCGACATCTTCGACGACGCGACGAAGGCGTTCGATGGCTGCAATGTCGGCCTCTTGGTCGGCGCCCGTCCGCGCGGCCCGGGAATGGAGCGGTCAGACCTCCTCGAAGCAAATGGCGGCATCTTCAAGCCGCAAGGCGAAGCGATCAATGCCGGCGCAGCGGATGACGTGAAGATCCTCGTGGTCGGAAACCCGGCGAACACGAACGCTTTGATCGCGATGTCAAACGCGCCCGACGTGCCGGACGAGCGATTCACCGCGATGGTGCGGCTCGACCACAACCGGGCGATGGCTCAGCTTGCGTTAAAGCTCGATGTCGACGTCTCGGACATCACGAACATGACGGTTTGGGGCAACCACTCCACAACGCAATATCCGGATCTCGGAAACTGCAAGGTGAACGGCAAGCCGGCGTGGACCGAGGTCGATGACGAGGCGTGGATCGCCGACGAGTTCATTCCGACGGTCGCCAAGCGCGGCGCGGCGATCATCGACGCCCGCGGGGCCTCATCGGCGGCGTCGGCCGCGAGCGCCGCGATCGACCATGTCCACGACTGGGTCCTCGGCACGCCGGAGGGCGACTGGGCCTCGATGGCGGTGCCCTCGGACGGCTCCTACGACGTCCCCGAGGGGATCATCTCCGGGTTTCCATGCACCTGCTCCGGCGGCCAGTACCAGATCGCCCAAGACCTGCGGATCGGCGATTTCTCCCGCCAGCGGATCGATGCGTCCGCGGCAGAGCTCCAGGAGGAGCGCGAGGCGGTCAAGGACCTTCTCTAGCCGGGATGGTGGCCGGGTGGCATCCCCGGAAAGGGACGCCGTCCGGCCGCCATACCCGCGGTCAGGCCGGGTGGTACGCCCGGCCTTCCTTTCGCACCCTTCCGTCAGCCTGAAGCTCGGTGAGGACGCGGTACATGTAGTTCGGCTTGATGCCGAGCCTGTCCGCGACCTCGCCGGCACTGATACCCGGCGTTTCGGAGATCACCTTGAGCGCGTGCTCGGCGCGGGTGCCGCCCTTGCGGCCTCGCCGGCGCTTTCGCCCGTTGCCCGACGACCCTTGCTTGGACGAGCCGCGCGGGCGGCCGGGACCCCGCTTGCCCTCCCTGCCGTCGGTCAGGCTGGCGAGCGCTCGTTCGAGCCTGGCGCGCTCGGAGTCGATCTCCGAGATGCGATCGCGCAGGAGATTGGCCGCCTCTTCGACGGCGTTGCCTGAAGATGCCATTTGAAGTCCCTTCTGAGAATGCTAAGTGACAGTGTCAATGAAAACGAACACTGTGTGTAGAGAACTTACAGGAAAACGCTAGGGGCTAACTGTGCGGTTCCCTGCGATCTCAGTCGTTGCGCTGGCGCGGGAGCGTCCCGAAAACCGCATCCCAGATCGGCGATGAGACGCCGTATCCATAGCGGTGGTCCTGGAAGTGATGGCGCATATGCTGTTCGCGAAGGCGCTTTCCAAAGTCCGACTTCGGCACGGCGTGGTGGAGCCAGTAATGGGTGTAGTCATAGATGAGGTAACCCACGAGGAATCCGGCGAACAGCGGGTAAGCAGTTGGCATCCCGAAGATCAGCCAGAAGATGCCGAAAAAGAGGAGCGCCAGCGGGATGCTCGCCCCGGGCGGCATCACGAGACGCATCTTGTCGTTCGGATGGTCATGGTGAACGCCGTGGATGATGAAGTGCATTCGCGAGCCGATGGGATGGTCCGGCTCCCAGTGAAACACTTTGCGGTGGAGCCAGTACTCAGACAGGGTCCAGATTGCGAGGCCTGCCAGCATCAGGAGCGGGATCTCGAGAGTGCTTATGCCGTCGTTCGCGCCGAGGACCACGAGGCCCGCGATCAGCGGCACGAAGATCAGCGCGGGAACGATCGGATGGACCCGCGAGAAGAAGTCGAGAAAGCGGGACCTAAAGAGGGGCGGTGAGGCGCTCAGGCGGTCAGTGCGCTCGGAAGACATCCGGAGGGATTGTAGAACTCCGCGCTCCGAGAACAAGCAGCGGCACCCTGGCGCGGCTCCGCGATCGCAGTTTTTCGCGCGGTTTGCGAAAACACCTCATGCGATGCCTGCCGCCTCCTGCCATAGTCGCCCGCATGCCGCAGGTCGAAGATCGAACAGAACAGTGGGTGCGCGCCGTCGGGCTCACTCGGCGAGGCCTCAAGCCCGGTCGCCAGGGCAAGCCGACGTGCGCCGACTGTTTTTTTCACGCAAACCATCTCTGCGCGCTCGACCTGGATTCGCCCTGCTCGACCTTCCGGCCTGACAGCCCTCAGGGCCTCGTGCCTCCGCGCCAGCCCGCGCTACTCCTGCGCGCCTCGTAGACCCCGGGCTAAACGGCTGGCCCTGTTCGGTCGATGAAATCTGAGTGAACGAGGCATTCTCAGAGCCCCGGGTCGATCACGGCGCGTGGGAGTATGAGCCGGCGACGAAGAGAACTCGCTGGTCGGAAGGCCTTTATGCGATTCACGGAGTCCCGCGAGAGAGCTTCGAGCCGACGGTTGAAAGCATCCGACCGCTCGTCCATCCCGACGACCGCGACACCTACACGGAGATCGTGCGCGATGCGATCGCGACGAGAACACCGTTTGCCTGTCAACACCGGATCGTTCGACCTGACGGCAAGACGCGAAACCTGATCGTTCGCGGATCTTTCGTAGAAGGCACCGACGAAGTCCCCGACCGGCTCATCGGGACCACCCAGGACGTCACGGCGCGAGAGGAAGAAGAGAGCCGGATGCGCCACCTTGCCCACCACGACTCGATCTCCGGGCTCTACAACCGCGCTCGCCTCATCGAAGAGCTCACTCGTGAGATCAGCTCCGGACGAAGAAGCGGTGACGACGGTGCACTTCTGGTGCTTGACCTCGATCGCATCTCAGATGTCAACGACTCACTCGGGCACATTGCCGGCGATGCCCTCCTTGCCAGCGTCGCCGTCGTCTTGCGAGGACGGTTGCGCGATACGGACACGCTGGCGAGGATCGGCGGAGACGAGTTCGGCATCGTGCTTCCCGGTTGCGCGCCGGACGCCGCCGAGGCGGTCGCTTCTCAGCTGATCGAGGCCGTCGCATCCGGGGCGACCATCCATACCGGCGACACGGAGCGGAGAGCCGGCGGATCGATCGGCGTCGTCTTGTTCGGACCGGGTGAACGGCGCACGGCCGAAGATCTCCTGGGAGAAGCTGAGCTCGCGATGCACCGCGCAAAGGCGAACGGTCGCGGCCAAGCCCTGGTCTTCAGTGAAGATATGCGCGCGGAGCAGGCCGTCAGCGGATCCACGGAGGACGAGCTGCGAGGGGCCGTCGGCGGACAGGAACTGCGGGTCCAGTATCAGCCGATCGTTGCCCTCGACGATGGGGCGGCGGTCGGATGCGAGGCCCTCGTGCGGTGGGCGCACCCGATCAGAGGCATGGTCGGTCCGAGCGACTTCGTCTCGGTTGCCGAGGAAACGGGTCTCATCTCCAAGATCGGGCGATTCGTGCTCGAGCGTGCCTGCTCTCAAGCCGAGGCCTGGCGGCGGGAGGGACGAGAGCTTTTCGTCTCCGTAAACGTCTCGCCGCGTCAGCTTTCGCGACCTGACTTCATCGACGACGTGTCGAGGGCGCTCGACAAAAGCGGCCTCTCGGCGGGTCTCCTCTGTCTCGAGTTCACCGAGGCGTCCCTGCTACGGGACGGGGGCCCGGTTGTCGAGCGACTTCGCAGGCTGAAAGCGCTCGGCGTGCGCCTCGCGATCGACGACTTCGGTGCCGGCGCTTCGTCGTTCGGCCTCCTTCGTCTCCTCCCGGTCGACCAGATCAAGATCGACCGGCTTTTCATCCAGGGTCTCGGCGATACCACCAACGATCGCGCGGTAGTCGCTGCGGTGGTCTCACTTGCAAGGGAGTTCGGCCTGACGGTGATCGCCGAGGGAGTGGAAGAGCAACGCCAGCACGAGGAGCTCCACGAGCTTGGCGCGCAGCTGGCCCAAGGCTTTCTCTACTCGCCTGCGCGATACGCCGAGGAACTCGAGCTGGACCGGCTGCCTTCGCAACCACACGTATAACTGCGACGCTTCAAAAGACCCCCAACCAGACCGGCTTAAGCGTTGCCGCTCGGCAACGCATTAGATTCAAGGGGTGGCTCGCAAGAGTGACCTCTTCTTGAACTTCGAGCGCATGTGGCGCGAGATGGACGAGCTCATCGGCGAGCCGTGGGCTGAGCGCGGGCGCCCGCGAGCACCGCGGATCGGCGCAGGCTTTACGCCCAGGGTGGACGTGTTCTACTCGGGTCGCGAGAAGCCGGTCGCGATCGTCCTGGTCGAGCTCGCCGGGATCGATACGGATTCGCTCAACCTCGAGGTCTCCGGTCGCGACTTCGTGATCTCGGGCGAGCGCATCGTCCAGCGGACCGAGGGGCGCGTCTACCAACAGGTCGAGATCGAGGCCGGCAACTTTCGGCGGGTGATCGAGCTCGGCGCCGATGTCGACGCCGAGAACGCAGAGGCAAGCTACGACGACGGCATCCTGCGCATCGAGCTCCCGCTTCAGGCCGCAGTCGCCACCAAGGTCGAGATAGAGCCCAAGAATGCCGATTGAGGTCGCCCGGACCGGCGACCTCACCGAGGCCGTGGCTGTCGAGGCGCCGCGCCCGGACACCCTGCCGGTCCTTCCCCTGCGCGATCTCGTTGCCTACCCGGACACGCTGACCCCGCTCGCGATCGGCCAGGAACGCTCGATGCGCCTGGTCAACGAGATCATGTCGGGCGAGCGACAACTCGTGCTTGTCACTGCGCGCGATCCCGAGTCCGAGGAGCCCGACCCCGACGGCCTCTACACCGTTGGCGTCGCCGGCAGTGTGGCCCGCATGCTTCGTGTCCCTGACGGCACGATCCGCATCGTCGTCCAGGCGACCGAGCGCGTCCGGATCGCGGACTGGGTGTCTGAGGAGCCCTACCTCATGGCCAAGATCGAGTCCCTTCCCGACGAAATCTCCGAAAGCCAGGAGCTGGAGGCGCTGACGCGAAACGTGCAGCGCTCGTTCTCCGAGATCATCGAGGAGATCCCGTACCTACCGGAGGAATTGCAACTCGCGGTCACGAATATCGACGACCCCTCGGCCCTGTCCCACCTGATCGCAGGGTCGCTTCGCATCGCGACGTCAGAAAAGCAGGAGCTCTTGGAAGAGGTGGACGTGACGAAGCGCCTGCGCCGCCTCTCCGAGGTGCTCGCGCGTGAGGTTGAGGTGATTCAGCTCGGGTCGAAGATCCAGTCGCAGGTCCAATCCGAGATCGACAAGGGTCAGCGCGAGTTCGTACTTCGCGAGCAGATGAAAGCCATCCAGTCAGAGCTCGGCGAGGAGAACCCGGATCAAGCCGAGGTCGCTGAGCTTCGGGAGCGGATTGAGAAAGCTGGTCTACCTCCGCACGCTGCGGAGGCGGCCGAGCGTGAGCTCTCGCGTCTCGAGCGGCTACCCGCGGCGGCAGCTGAGTACGGCGTGATCCGCACCTATCTCGAATGGTTGGTCGATCTGCCGTGGGCGCTGGCGACGGAGGACAACCTCGACATCACCAACGCGCGCGAGGTGCTCGACGAGGACCACTACGACCTCGAAAAGGTCAAGGACCGCATCCTCGAGTACCTGGCGGTGCGAAGCCTCAATCCGAAGTCGCACGGCCCGATTCTCTGCTTCGCGGGTCCTCCCGGTGTCGGGAAGACCAGCCTCGGTCAGTCGATTGCACGAGCCCTCGGCCGCGAGTTCGAGCGGATCTCGGTCGGCGGCGTTCGCGACGAGGCGGAGATCCGCGGGCACCGGCGCACCTACATCGGCGCCATGCCCGGCACGCTCATCCGCTCCCTGCGCGACGCGGGCTCCAACAACCCGCTGCTGATCATCGACGAGATCGACAAGATGGGCGCCGACTTCCGGGGCGACCCGGCCAGCGCCATGCTCGAGGTGCTCGATCCCGAGCAGAACTCGGCCTTCCGCGACCACTACCTCGACGTGCCGTTCGACCTCTCCAACGTCATGTTCATCACCACGGCCAACACGCTGGACACGATCCCCGGGCCGCTGCGCGACCGCATGGAGATCCTCCAGCTCTCCGGCTACACCGAGGACGAGAAGCTCCAGATCGCCAAGCGCTACCTCGTGCCGCGCCAGATCCAGCGCAACGGCCTCAAGCGCGCGCAGCTGCGCATCGGCGACCGCGCGCTGCGCACGGTCATCCGCGACTACACGCGCGAGGCCGGCGTACGCAACCTGGAGCGCGAGCTCGGGACGATCTGCCGCAAGGTCGCCCGCGAGGTGGCCGAGGGCAACGAG
>JALZIJ010000166.1 GCA_030860375.1 Actinomycetota bacterium
CGACCCTGGCCGAGGCCCAGCTGCTGGCCGCCGACTACCGCGACGACTACAACCGAAACCATCCCCACTCGGCGCTTGGCATGATGGCGCCGAGCCGATTCGCTGCCAGCTGGCAGCGAATCGGAGAAGCCAACGGATCAGTCCACCCCGAACTCTCACATGGGGTGGACCGATGAACGGGGTCCGGTCATCGGTCCCGAAGTAGATGTTGCCGTGGACAACGACGTGGTTCTCAAGGCCGCGTGCTACGGGCTTGCGGTCAGGTTTTGGCCCCACCGGGACGGTGAACCGAGCGTCGGCGTGCTGGGCGCCGCGCCGTTCGTCCTGGCCAAGGCGGTCGGGAGGGGGGACAGAGTGCACGACGAGAAGGCCGCAATGGACGCCTTGGGTGACTTCTTTGCGCGCGCGGCGGTCCTCGAACCGACCGACGACGAAGTAACAGCCGCGGCCGAGCTAGAGCACTCCGCCCAGCGCGCCGGCCTGGCTCTCGATAGCGGGGAGAGCCAGCTTGCCGCAATGGTGGCCGGCCGCTCCATATCAATGCTCGAAACCGGGGACAAGCGCGCTGTCCGAGCCCTGCAAGGCCTGATCGGCAACCCGGTCTGCAGCGTTCTCGGTGGGCGCGTGCGGTGTCTTGAGCAGCTCTTCCTGAGGCTGCTTGACATTGCGGGGGACGAGTACCCCGCGCTCGTGAGCGCCGTCTGTAGCGAGCCCGACGTCGACAAGGCCGCAAGCATCTGCTTCGGCTGCCATTCGGGCGGCGAAGCCAACGGCGGAGCTGTCCAAGTGGCCCTCGGTAGCTACGTAGCCTCGCTTCGTGCCGAGGCGCCAGACGTTCTCGCCGTTTAGCGGCTAGGTCTTGAGCAGGACCGCATAGGGCTCAACGAGGCGCGCCGTGAGCCCGATCGCCAGGGGCGGAGCTTCGTCGGGGTCGGCTGGCTCAGTGACCACTTCCAGGCAACCCTTATCGACACGGCCGCGTATATAGCGGTCACCGCGGCGGCCGAGGCTGTTCCCGATGGCGACGCGCGTTTGGCCGAGAGGTAGCTCAAGTTCCTCTTCATCAAGGCTGTCTATCGCCATCGCGTAGCGTGAGCCACGAACATTGATTGCTGGCGGAACTTCGTCCCAGGCGACGCCGTCGACCGACATCTCGCGGGCGCGATCAGGCACCGCGAAGTGCTTGGACGCCATCGGTTGCATGACAAGGTATATCGCGCCTTGGCGCTCGACGAAGTCACGCGCGAAGGGCTGCACGCTCGTTAGCGGGTGGCATGTGCTGCCACCGTAGCCCCAGAGCGCGTAGCCGGCCTCATCGATCTCCTGGCGCTTCCTGTCGATGATCTCTGGAAGCGGCTCCCGCGCGTGCGTGCCGACCTTCATGAACACGATCCCAGTCCCGGGATGAGTTAGGTCCGTCACGATGGCTCCACAAGCTCGAGCGCGTATTCGTCTTGGTGGGCTTGGCCGTAGTCCACGCGCGCCTTTTCACGAACGTATCGGACCCGGAGCGGATTCCTACGGCCGTAGAAGTTCTCGAGTCGGCTTGGGTCCTCAATAGGCAAGCTCTCGCTGAAATGAGCGGCACGGCCTGAAGTCGCCTTGAGCAGGACGTTGCACGAGCGGAGGTCGGGCGCGTCGTCCAGGTGGTAGCCGTGCACCTGAGGCATCATCCTCTGGACGAAGAAGCCACGCGACAGAGCAAAGGCTTGAAGATTCGTCAGCACTCGCCTCGGCCACTCGAGCTCGGGGTCGTCGGCGACTACGGCCACGCCCTCGCCCTGGTGCCCGACGGCCTCCATGCCACGCTGGAGGAAAACGTTGACGCTCTCCCCTTCGTTGCTCGCGCCCCAGGGCGGGTTCGTGTAGAAGCAGTCGAAGTTTGTCGGGCCGGGGAAGGCGTCGAGGCAGTTGTAGAGCTGGGCGTCAAGGTTCTCCAGTCGCTCTTTGTCCGCAAAGCGCTTGACGGCTTGGCAAATCCGCTCGTCGAAGTCGAAGACCACAACTCTCGAAGGCCCGTAGCTCAGAATCTCCCGGTGGTGTAGATAGGCGGTGCACACGCTGATGGCGTCGCCATCCCCTATGAACGCAAGTCGTTTGCCATCGGCCCAGCGGGCTACGAACTCGCTCTGCATAACCATGTCGCCCGTCTTCATGTAGATCTGGTCGAACTCGCGGAGGGGGCGTGGGCGGTTCTGGACTACGTCAGAGACCGCGTTCACAGCTGCGCGGAGGTCGATTTCTTCGATGGTGGCCAAGCACCGATCTTATGAAGGACGCCGCGCCCAGTTCACTACCGCCCGGATCCTCTCAAGCGGGACGGCAGGAAGGCTGGCGTAGCGTCTCCTGCCGCGAAGACAGCGGCTGCTTGTCAGCGCCCCGACCCTTCTGGACCGCGAGGATTCCAGCCCTCCAGGAAGGGCCGCAGCTCTGCGGCCGGGGCTGACTCAGGAACAGATGGCGTTTCAAGCGCGGCGCGCAGCGGGTCTAGCTGCCCCGCGTAGCGGCGGGCCCAGGAGATCCACTCAGCCGTGGCGGGTACGTCCGGGTAGGTCGACTCGGCCGCGTCGCAATACGCGAGAATCTCCTGCGCCTCACGCCACCTGCGGACCTCGCCCCGCAGCGCCTCTCCACGGTAATGCTCGATATAGCGCTCACGTGCTCGCTGCATCGCCGCCTCCCACTCGCGCCGACGCTCGGCCTCCCTCCTCTCGGCCTCGCGACGGCTCTCGGTCTCCTCGGCGGCGCGTGTCTCGACCTCGAACAAGAGCTCAGAGAGCTTCTCCTCGAGCGTCCAGCGCTGGCGATCGGCCCACTTGCCGGGCCGGCAGTGGAGGGAGTAGGCCGGTACAAGCTCAAGCACCAGGCGTCCGGTGGCGCGCTGTTCGTACTCGGTTAGAGGCCGGCGCCGAGTTTCGGACCCTCCCTCGAGCCGGTGGACGAAGTAGCGGTTCTTGCGCTCCCAATGGGCCCGGCTCGACAAGCCCTCCTCGCTGAGCCTGACGGCCGCCGAGAACTCGGTGACCCTGAGGACGACATGCCCGTCCCTGACGCCGCTCCAGCCGGATCGGCCGTAGCCCTTGCGCTCCTCGGCGATCGACGTCTCGACTCCGTGCCCTCGGCGTTCGGCTTCGGTGACGAGCGCATTCAGGATTCTCAACGCTCGGGGCAGAGCCGCGCGCGAGACCTCGTGCCGCCCGGACTGTTGTTTGAGCCGACGAACGACAGGGTGGTAGCGCCCAACCTTGTCTGGCACCGATACCGCGGTGACCTTCCGCGGGGCGCCAGGAAGTAGGTCGTCCAGAGCCAACTCGAGTTCCTCCGAGGAGGCCAGTCGCACCACCAGACGCTTACCTTCGGGCACTTTGCCGTGGCGCTCGGCGAGACGCGCGCGTTGTTGATAGTCAACGCCGCTGCGCTCGTAGTAGCTCTTCCGAGGCACGCGCAGCGAACCGCCGGCGGCCAAGACGTCATCGACGAGCTGTTGAGTGACGGACATGTTGGGTTGACGCGGGCGGGGCGGATCGGGTCTAGTCGTCCGCTCGAGATACTCCCGGCCGGTATCAGTCAGGTTCGCGGTCCAGCTCGGCCCGCGACCACGAGTCGCCACCAAGCCCCGCCGGCGAAGCGCGGCCGCGGAAATCCGATGGGCGGGGTCGTTCAGTACGCCCTCGGGGCACCCTTGCTCGATCCACCGCAGGACCGTGAGTTGGTTGTCGTTGAGCGTCGTTCGGTGCGCCATGAGTTACCTCGTTGGTTGGGCTTCCGAGCCGGAAGCTTGATGTCTTGTGAGCCCGTGGCTCGATACCCCGGCCGCGGCACGACAGTCCAGACCGCCTTGAGGCGCCCTTGAGGCCGCGGGAGGTCCTTTTTTCGGCTCCTTGCGCCCCGGGCGGCCGGTGGCCGAATCCGACGGCAACGAACGAAGAGCAGCGCGGACGATGAGGCCGGCTTTGCGATAGTCGCCCGCCATGGGAACCGACCCGCTCGTGCCGATTGAGCTGGGCGGCGACTGTCCGGCGCCCTCCCAGCCTGAGCCCCATCGCTGGCGACATAACGGCATCGGGGACTCGGTGTGCGAACGGTGCGGCCACCAGGTGCTGTGGGACCCGACGCCGGAGTACCTCGACGCCTACCTTGCGGTCGCCCAACTCATCGAGGCTCCGGTGCCCGCGATGGCCGCCGCCGCCGAGGTCCCGAGTAGCCCTGGGCTATGCGTGGTACTGCGACCACCGCCTCGTTCCTCACGCTCAGCCACGCCTCCCGGAACCGGACGGATGGAACCTCTTGTACGTCGGCATCGCGCCGAGCCGCTCCACCTCTGCGGCGACCCTGCGCTCGCGAGTCCTCGGCCAACACCTCGGTGGCAACGTTGGGTCATCAACGTTCCGGCTCAGCCTTGGCGCGCTCCTGTGGCAGCCCGAGGGATGGCGGCCTCAACGTCGCGGGTCTCGCGCCCGGCTCGATGCCGCGGATAACGCGAGCCTCTCGGCCTGGCAACAGCAGCACCTAGCGCTCACGTGGGTAAGGCATCCTGAGCCCCGGACCATTGAGACGGAGGTGATCGGTGCGATGCGACCACCGCTCAACATTGAGGGCAGAGCGAGGAGTACCGATGCCGTCCGCTTGAGCGAGGCTCGTCGGAGGTTCCAGCTAGCTGCCGCCGAGCCTGATGAGCGCGGATAACGCCCGCGGCATGCTCGACAACTCTGCTCGGCTCGAACGCCCTACGCCTACCAATGGTCTCTGACGTACTCCTCGACCTCCACCTCGGGTAGTTCGCGAGTGCTGTTGTTCATCCGAACCCAGAACACCTCGCGGCCGTCGCCCATCCGGGCCATGACAGGCCCTGACGAGCGCGCGACATCGATCCTGCAGACATCCTCGTCGGTCACTTGATCGATCCGAGTGCGCGTCCGCATCACGGCGGGGTGCTTAAGGGCGTTGATGAGATGGGTCGTTAGCCAGTTGACCAGTCCATCGGCGTTGGAAGGCTTGACTAGAGGCAAATCGTTGGCCAAGCCGATGATCTGACCGTCGTCGCCTACCCCGACGAGCAGCGTCCCACCGTCGGTGTTCAAGAACCCAGCAATGGTCTTGACGACAGCATCCTCCATTCGTTTGTCCTTGCGCGCTTCACGCAGGTTCCAACGTGCCGTTGACTTGAACTCGACTTCGTAGGTCTCGTCCTTAGTGATCAGCTCCTTGCTCGGAACCGCGAAGAAGGCTTTTTCCCCGCGAAGCTGCTCGGCGACCAACTCGGCAAAGGTGCGGTCAGTCTTGATTCTCTCGACGACGGTCGTGGTCACCGTTTCCACGTCGATGTCTTCTGTCGCAGCTCCCACCTCGCCCTCCCTGGACGTCACAGGCGAGACGACAGGAAGGGTTTCCTCGTAAACGCTGCCCCCGTCGTCACGGAAGCTGGCGAAAATGTGGTTAAACACGATCTCGGCCTTGCGCTCCCAGACCTCTGCGCTGTAAGCGTTGGGAAGCTCGTCGAGGATGTCCTTAACGAGACTCCTTGCCGCCTCACGCGTCTCCGCCTTCCTGCGCCAGTCAAGGACGAGACGATCCTGAATGTGCGCCATCAGCTTGCGTGCAACTGCCTTGACTTCGTCGCGCTGCTCGTCGCTCAGGACCGGGTCGGGCCGGGTGAGCAGATCGAACACGGCCAGTTCGGGCTCGGCGAGGCCCTCGCGTACGGTTCGCTGCTCTTCCTCTGAGAGCTCGCGCGAGAGTGACTGCAACCGGCGCAGCATCTCGTCCACGTTGAGGCTTCCGGCGTTGTACTCGTCGATCAGCTTTCGCAACCGCTCTACAAGGTCTAGGCGTGTTGGATTGCGTCTCGCCGCCCCCTCCACGCGGCCTGTAAGCCTGCCGGCAAGGCGCTGAGCGGACGATCGCTTCTTGCCCGCCAGCCGCGCGGCCAGAGCGTCGAAGTCAATGGCGTTCAGATCGATCAGCGAATCGGCATCCGCGCCGTCGGCCGCCGCGCGGATCACGTACTCCTCTGCTCCCACTGAGCGATCAAGCAGGTCTTGTACGGCTCCCGAGATGTGAGAGAGATCAGGCGCGGGGTCGAGAGAACGGATCGTCTCCGCGACGTTACGAGCTACCCCGACGATTCGAACGTAGGCCGTCGCAGCGGGGTCGGGCAGGATCGCTGCAAAGAGCCGCCGTACCCGGTCCGAGCGCTCCAGGTAGTAACGCCGCGTCACGTCGTCAACGAGCAGGGCCTCGACCGAGGCGTCTCGCAGAGCGATGAACTCGAAGCCCTCGGCACGGGCTAGAGCCTCGAGCTCCACGTCCCAGCGTTCCGCGAACTCGATCAGTTCGCCGAGCTCTTCCTCGAGCTCGCCGACCAGTGCCGCCTTGTCGCGAATGATTTCGTCCCCCTGCCCCTCTTCCCGGGCTGCCGCGTAAATCGCGAGCGCCGCTTCCAGGTGGCGAAACACACCGACGTAGTCGACGATCAGCCCGTTCTCCTTTTCGGGGAAGACTCTGTTTGCGCGGGCGATCGTCTGCATCAGCGTGTGGTTTCGCATCGGGCGATCGAGATAGATCGTCGAGCAGGACGGAACGTCGAAGCCCGTCATCCACATCGCGCAGACAAAGACGAGTCGGAAGCGGTCGTCGGGGTCCTTGAAGCGCTCGTCGAGGTCCTCCTCAAGCATCCGCTTGCGGTGAGGGGCTATGTCGAGCCCCACCTCGCGCATTTCGGCGACCTCATTTTGGGATTGGGAGACGACGACTGCCATGTCGGTCGCCTTCATGAACGCGATCTGCTCGTCCAGGCCTGGCCGCTCGAGCTCCGGCAAGCGCGCGGCGCGCTCGCGCAGCTCGTCAAGATGGATCTGCCACTCCTCGGCGACGAGGTCGTACATCTGCACGACTGTGGCCTTGTCGATCGCGACGAACATCGCCTTGCCCAGAAAGCCACGGCCGACAAAGTGTCGGACCAGGTCGGCAGCAATACGGCGCAGCCGCTCGGGGCGCGTGATGAGCTGGTACTCGGTGGCGAACCGACGGGCGAGTGCCCGTTCCTGGGAGTCGTCCAGCTCCGCCTGCTCGAGAATCCCAGTGAGCTCCTCGTCAAATCTCTCATTGATGATCTGCAGCTCGGGGATCCGGTTCTCGTAGAAGAGCGGCACCGTCGCGCCGTCGTCGATCGAGTCGCGGAAGTTGTACGTCGAGATGTAATCGCCGAAGACCTCGCGTGTGCGCTCGGCCTCGCCCTTGATGAGTGGCGTTCCCGTGAACCCAAGAAAGCCGGCATTGGGTAGAGCGCGGCGCATGTTGAGGGCCAGGCTCGAGTACTGGCTGCGATGCGCCTCGTCGGTGATCACGATCACGTCTTCACGGTCCGAACAGACCGGCATCTCCTCGCCCTCTTCGGGACGGAACTTGTGGATCAGGGTGAATACGTAGCGGTGGTCTTCGCCCAGGAGCCGCCGCAGGCTGGCTGACGAGGTCGCCTGTAGGTGACCCTCGACGACGCCCGCGTCCTTGAACTCGTCGTAGAGCTGGTCGTCGAGCTCAGCCCGGTCGGTGACCATTACGAAGGTCCAGTTGCCAGCCTCGCGCCGCAGGACCTTCTGCGTAAAGAACAGCATCGAGAGGCTCTTGCCCGAACCCTGGGTGTGCCAGAAAACGCCGAGCCGGCCGTCGCGCGTCGCCGGGTCCTGGAGCGCGCGCATCGCCGCGTTGACGCCCAGCACCTGGTGGTTCTGGGCGAGAACCTTGACCAGCCCACCCGGGCGCTCGAGGTAGGCGACGAAGTTCTCGACCATGTCGAGCAGGCGTGCGGGATCGCAGAGCGCATTGATCGCCGTCTCCAGCGAGACAATGCCCAGCTCTGACTCGTCGTCGATTCGCTTCCATTCTCCGAAGCGCTCCCACGGCGCAAACGTTGCCCCCACCTTGGTTGCCGAGCCGGTCGAGAGAACCACCAACG
>JALZIJ010000188.1 GCA_030860375.1 Actinomycetota bacterium
GTGCCGTAGGGGTAGGGCGGGCGCAGCGCGCTCACCATCGTCTTGCCGGTCAGGATCATCATGTCCCCGACCTGCTCGAGCATGGCCTTTGTAGGTAGGAATGCTCGGTCGGCTACGGATCGGACCACTCGTGCTCCTCCCGCGAGCCCTGCATGGGCTCGTCTGCGCGTGAACACTACGCGATCCACCACTCGGCTGCCAACAGGGAACCGTCGCCCGGCAGCGACCGTGCACTCGTCTTCGCGAGCACAGGCAATCACTGCGTGAAGCGGCGAGAAGCGGGGGAACGCCGTGGTATGTTCCGCCCGCTTTGGAGGCGAGGAGAGGTTCCGGCCGGCGGCGTAGTGCCCGCGCGAGCGCAGGTGCCGGCCTGTGCGCCGTGATCGCGCTCGCGGCCGGCTGCGGAGGCGGTGGCGCGGACGAGCGCCAGGGCGCCAACGAGCCGAGCGGCAAGTTCGAGGTTGACGTCACGAAGGCCACGTTCCCCCCGAAGCAGAAGCTCGCCAAGCGTTCGCAGCTCGCGATCAACGTCGAGAACACCGGCGATCGGACCGTGCCCAACCTTGCGGTGACGGTCGAGGGGTTCGACGAGCTCCAGACCGACCCGGACGCGGAAACCGCCGACGCGCGCACGACCGTGTTCGCCATCAACGGCGAGCCGGTCAACCTGAAGCAGTACGGCGGCTTCGACGACAGCCTCCCGGACACGCCGGGGGACAGCGACACGGCATTCGTCGACACCTGGACGGTCGGCCCCGTCAAGCCCGGCGAGACGAAGAAGCTTCGCTGGACGGTGACGGCCGCCAGGCGCGGCGCCTACCGCGTCAAGTACGAGGTCGCCGCCGGCCTCGACGGCAAGGCGAAGGCCGTCGGCCCCGACGGCGGGCCGCCACAGGGCGTTTTCGCCGGGACGATCAGCGCGGCGGCGCCGGACGAGCGCGTCTCGGACCGCGACGGCAGGACGATCATCCCGGGTACGCGCTAGACGCGACCGGATCTACTCCTTCTCGGTCCGCTCAGGCTCGTCCGCTCGCGGCTCATGTCCGCGGCAGTCGGTGACCGGCAGGCGCGGGTAGCGTGGAAACTCCTCCTCGCTGCGGGAGCGCTCGCAGAGCGAGAACGCACCGCCACGCGTGTTGCGCACCACGCGCTGGTGCTTGCAGCTGTCGCATAGCCCCGCGTTCAAGAGCGCGGAAGGCAGAATGGCAGAAGGCAGAGCCGCACTCTGCCTTCTGCCCTGCCGTCCTGCTTTCTCGGCCTGCCTCAGGTGCCTGCCGGGATCTCCTCCGCGGAATGCGCCTGGAGCACGGGCTCCCCATCCTCACCGGTGCGGATGCGAACTGCCTCCTCCACCGGGAGGATGAAGATCTTCCCGTCCCCCACCTCGCCCGTGCGGGCGTGGCCGAGGATGACCTCCTTGATCACACCGACATCCTTGTCCTCCACCACGACCTCGAGCTTCAGCTTCGGTCGCAGGTGGATCTGCAGCTCGGATCCCCGGTAGTGCTCGGTGATGCCCTTCTGACGCCCGGAGCCCTTGTACTCGGCGATCGAGAGGCTGGGGAAGCCCTTCTCGAGCAGCTCCATCCGAATCGGCTCGAACGCCTCGTGCCTGATGAATGCCTCGATCTTCTTCATCTCAGACCTCCTCAGGTCTCGTTCGTTCGTGCGGTTGCGGCGGACATCGTCGTAGCCGTCGCCGGAGCGCCTGCGCCTGCTCCGATCGGGCCCGATGATGCCGCCTCGGGCGCCGGGATGAACTGCTCCGGGTAGCCATACATGCCGTGCTCGACGATGTCGAGACCAGCATCCTCTTCCTCCTCGGTGACCCGCAGCCCGATCGTCTTCTTGATCGCCCAGAAGGTCCCATAGCTGAGGACGAACACGAACGTGAACGCCACCGTGACGCCGACGCCCTGCGCGATCAGCTGCGTGAACTTGCCCGAGTACAGCAGGCCGCCGGCGGGATCGCCGAACGCGTTGTACTCCGCCAGCCGCGGCGCGGTGAACAACCCGCACGACAGGGTCCCCCAGATCCCGGCCAGGCCGTGCGCCGAGGTCGCCCCGAGCGGGTCGTCGATCCGCTTGTCGATCGCGACGATCGTGAACACGACGATCGAGCCTGCGACGAAGCCGATGATCGGTCCCGCCCATGGCTCGACGTAGCCCGAGGGCGCGGTGATTCCGACCAGGCCCGCGATCGCACCGTTGCAGACCATGCCGATGTCGATCGTGCGCTGCTTGATCTGCGTCATCACGAAGGCGCCGATCACGCCGCCCCCCGCTCCGAGCAGGGTCACGACCGCGACGTCGGCGAGGCGCGTGTCGCTGATGCCGAGGGTCGAGCCCGGGTTGAACCCGAACCAGCCGACGAACAGGATCAGCGTGCCGAGGCCGACGAGCGGCATCGAGTGTCCGGGAATCGCTCGCGGCTTGCCGTCTGAGCTGTACTTGCCCCTGCGGGCCCCGAGCAGCAGCAGCGCGGCGAGCGCACCGGTCGCGCCGATCAGGTGAACCGCGGTCGAGCCGGCGAAGTCCTGCATGCCGGTCGGCATCAGCGGCGTGTCGCCGTTCTGCAGCCAGCCACCGCCGAACACCCAGTGCGAGCCGATCGGGTAGATGATCGACGCGAACACGACCGCGTAGATCACGTAGGCGGCGTACTTGATCCGCTCGAGCGTCGAGCCCCAGACGATTGCCAGCGAGACCGCGCAGAAGCTGAACTGGAACAGGAACTTCGCGTCGGGCGTGGCCGCGGAGAGCCCCATCACGGGGAACGCCTCAGCCGGGTTGCCCGCGAACTGCAGGAAGAACCCGTTGCTGCCGATCAGCGCGCTCGAGATCCCGAGCACGTCCTCGCTGCCGAACGCGAACGCGAAGCCCACGGCCCAGTAACAGATCGCCGCGATCGAGAGGTTGGTCAGGATCTTCGCAACGCCCGTCCCTGCGTTCTTGGCTCGCGAGAAGCCGATCTCGAGCATCGCGAAGCCGGCCTGCATGAACAGCACGAGCACGGCCGCGATGACGACGAACATGGTCGCTGTCGGGATTGCCTCGTCAAGCTTGCCGTCGATCGACTGCTGCAGCTCCACCGATCCCGCGAGCGCGTTCGCCGGGAGCGCCAGCAGCGCCAGCAGCGCAAGCGGCCCAGCCTTCGTAAGCCTTGCTCTCATTTGCGAGTTCCTCCTTGTCATGGGGCCAGGGGCCCGCATCGGTTTGCCCACTGCGGGCCAAGGTAGGAACGGAGGGCGTCCGGCACCTTGTACGGGTGTCGAAAGTTTGGGCGGCGGTGTTGTCCGCGTGGCGCTTGTCCCTGCTCAGGCTCGAAAACAGCGGCAATGACAGGGCCGAAAACGTCGTGATTTCGGACAACTGCGTAGTTGTCCCCCCTATTGCGGGGCAAACAACGCAGGCGTGGGGACTTACCCCGTTATTGCCGCAGTGGGGAGCGCGGCAAGCTAGCGCCCGGCCGGCGCCAGACCAGCCGCCGCGCCGCCGCCCCTACTTGATGAACAGGATCTCGCTGTACTTCGGCAGCGGCCAGAAGTCGTCGGCGACCAGCTTCTCGAGCTGGTCTGCGACCACGCGCACCCTGCCCATCGCGGCGAGTTGGTTGTCGCGGGCATAGACCGCGAGGTCCAGTCCCTCGACGCCGTCGGGGTAGATGTTCGCCGCCTCGAGCTCCTTGATCGCAACGAGGAACTCGTCGACCAGCGGCCGCAGCTCGTCCGCCAGCGCGCCGACCTCGGCCGAGTCGATCAGCGCGAGCTGCTCCAGCGCCGCCGGCAGCAGCTGCGTGCGGGCGATCGACGCGGTCGTCTCGGCCTCGATGTTGGCCCAGGTCGCGTACTGCTCCACCCAGACCTCGTAGCGGGACTCGAGCTCTCTCTCGGACAGCACGTCGTAGTTGCCGAAGGCCGCGATCGTCGTGTCGGCGACGACCTCGGGGAACGCGTCGGGCGAGGTGCGCAGATTCTTCAGCCCGCGCCGCTCGGCCTCGTCGTGCCACGCCTCTTCGTAGTTGTCGCCCATGAAACAGACGGCCTTGTTGGCGCCGTAGGACTCCCCCACCGCCGCCGTGACCTTCTCGGCGATGTCCGCGCCCGAGGAGGCCTCGAGCTTGTCCGCCAGGTCGTCGATCGCCTCGGCGACGATCGTGTTCAGCACCGTGTTCGGGAACGCCAGCGAGGAGCTCGACCCGAGCGCCCGGAACTCGAACTTGTTGCCCGTGAAGGCGAACGGCGAGGTGCGGTTGCGGTCGCTGCCATGCATCGGCAGCGACGGCAGCACCGGCGTCCCGAGACCGAGGAAAGAGCCCGGCGTGTGCGGGTCTCCCTCGCCCGAGGCGATCGCCTCGAAGACCTTTTCCAGCTGGGCGCCGAGGTCGATCGAGATGATCGCCGGCGGCGCCTCGTTGGCCCCCAGCCGGTGGTCCTGGCCGATGCTGGCGACGGAGGCGCGCAGCAGTCCCTGATGCTTGTTGAGAGCCTGGATCACGGCGGCGCAGAAGAACAGGAAGTTGATGTTCTCCGACGGCGTCTCGCCCGGCTCCAGCAGATTGCCCCCGGTATCGGTGCCCATCGACCAGTTGTTGTGCTTGCCCGAGCCGTTGACACCGGCGAACGGCTTCTCGTGCAGCAGGCAGAC
>JALZIJ010000198.1 GCA_030860375.1 Actinomycetota bacterium
AGGCGGCGTCGGCGAGCAGCGCGACCTGGGCCCCGGCGGTCAAGACCAGAAGCCCCGCGAGGGCTGGACCGACCGCTGCCCCGGCGGTAAAGCCCAGGTTGAGAATGCCGTTGCCTTCGCGAAGGAGACCAGCGGGCTCGAGGATGGAGCCGGCGGCGGCGCGGGCGCGGGCGCGGGCCGTCGTCGCCAGCGTGCCGTCCAACGCCGCGATTGCGAGGACTCCCGCCAAGAAAAAGGTGCTCTCCGTGGCAAGCGCCGCAAGCGCGCAGAACGCCACGGCCTCGCCTAGGTAGAGCAGCGCGAGCGCCTTGCGACTCGACATCGCGTCTACCCGGGCGACCAAGAGCGGTGTCGTCAGCGCGGGCACGAACTGCATCGCGACGAACAGGCCCGCCGTAGCGATCGGGCTGTCCGTCAGCTCGAAGACGACGATCGCGAGGGCGATCTCCCCGAGCCAGTTGCCCAACTCGTTGACGAGATAGGAGGCCGAGAGGCGCCCGAATCCCGGCACCCGAAGGGGCGCGAGTCGTGTCTGTTGCGGCTGCATTAGGGAAGACAAGTTCTCACGGGTTCATACAAGTTCTTGCAAGTTTGATCAACTTGTGCTTAGATTGCACTGTCGGCCGGAGCAATTCCGGCACGTCAAAGACTCGATAGGGGTGAAGTTCATGGGCGTACGTCGCGGCTAGATCACACAAAGGGTCCGCAACCGGAGAGTTGCGCGACGGCGTGCGACGTCTTTCGACGCGTTTGGATCAGCCCCTGCCGGGGCTCCTCGTCGTGAAAGGCTCTTGAAAGGCTCTTAGTGGGTCACGCGGGGCCGGTCCACGTAGTCGTGGATCCGCTTGTCCAACGAGAGTTCGGCCTCGAAGTCGACATCCTCGCCGTGGCGGTACGCGAGGTTCTTCTCGGAGAGCATCTCGACAAAGAGCTCGACCAGGCCGCCGTCGAGCTGGGTGCCCGAGACGCGCCTGAGTTCGGCAATTGCCTCGAAGGAGCTCCTTGGCTGGCCATAGGAATCCCGAGCGGTCATCGCGTCGTATGAGTCGCATACGGCGAGGATCCGTGCGATGCGGGGGATCTTGTCCCCGGTGAGCCCGCGCGGATAGCCAAGACCGTCGAGCCGCTCGTGATGGGCCATGATGATGTCCCCCACGGGGCGGTAGCCGTCGATCTGGGAGACGATCCTGGCGCCCTCGTAGGGGTGACGACGAATCTGATCCCAGTCATCAGGTGAAAGGCGTCCGCGGGTCTTTAAGATTTCGTCGGGAAGGACGAACTTACCGATGTCGTGGAGGAGGCCGGCGGTGTGGGCGAGTTCTTGATCGTCCTCCGAGAGTCTCGCGCGGACCGCCAGGTCGCGTGAGTAGCGTGCGACCGCAGCGGAGTGGCGAGCCGTCATGCGGTCGCGCAAGTCAAGGGTTCGAAGCAGGGCCCCAAGCAACGCGACTTGAAAGCCGGCGAGCTGCTTTGCTCGCCGGGCGAGCTCGTGGGCGCGCTCTTGGGAGACGAGGAGCTCGCCAACCAAGTACTGAAAAACGAGAAGCACGATTGCAAACAGGGCGACCGTGGGGAGGCCGAGCTTGGTGTATGCGTACGTGATCCCGAGCGTGAGCATCGCGGCGGCGAGTTCAGAGGGAAGAATCGGTATGAAGGAGCGTCGAAGACGCGCGAGGAGGCCTGAGCCTTCAACATAGGAGGTGTATGCAGCAATGGCCACGAAGTCGATGACCAAGGCCGCGACGAAGAGCGCGAAGACGAGGAGGTAGTAGCTCGTGTCCACCGCGTCGACGCCGAAGTTGTCCGCGGCTGCGTGGAACGCGGCGCCCGTAACGAGAGGAAAGCACGCATACACGACAACGTTGACCAAGAGATCGGCGCGCCCATAGCGCGAGCCGGCCCAGCCCGCGAGGATCGTAATCACGCCGATCAGGGCGCCTGGCGCGGCGCCGAGGAGGACCACCGCTGTGACGATGGCGAGAAAGCTTCCTGATGCTTTGACCTTGTTCGCAGTGATCTCGATCGCACGCAGATCGCTCGCGACCGAGGTTGCGAGGAGGATCGCAATCAGCGCGAGATCCCAGTCGGCGTCGCTCGCAAGCAGCGCGCCGGACACCAAGGCGGCGCCCAGAAGCAGCCATTCGGCGGCGATGATTGCGCGGGAGGGGCGATTCTGCATCTTGTGTCTACGTGTCCGAAGCCGTCGTGACTTGGTTGGCCTAGCCGCGAAGCGCCGAGACCGAGCCTCGGCCAAGCCGCGGCAC
>JALZIJ010000245.1 GCA_030860375.1 Actinomycetota bacterium
GCGGCGACCCAGAACGATCGCCCCACGTTCGGCTTCACGGTCGACGACGACGCCGCGACGCCCGAATGCCGCTTCGACACGGCGCCCTTCGGCCCCTGCTCGGCGCCGCGCTCCCACACGCCGGCAACCGCGCTCGCCGAGGGCTCCCACATGTTCGAGGTCAGGGCCACCGACCAGGCAGGCAATACCAGTGAGCCGGCGAGCCGGAGCTTCGTCGTCGACCGCACGGCGCCGTCTGCCCCGGGCCTCGGCGCCTCGCCCGAGGGCGAGTACGTCGCCACCCGGGACATCGTCTTCCTGATCGATCCCCTCGAGCCGGACGTAAGGCTCGAGTGCCAGCTCGACGGCTCCGCCTTTGCCGCCTGCGGGACGACCGAGGAGCGAGCGGGGCTGGCCGAGGGGCCGCACGAGTTCGGCGCCCGCGCGGTGGACGACGCCGGCAACGTCTCGCCGCGAGCCGCGTACAGGTTCATGGTCGACGTCGCGCCACCCGAGACGAAGATCGTCTCGGGCCCCCCGCGCAGGAGCTCGAAGCGCAAGCCGACGTTCAGGTTCGCCTCGTCCGAGCAGGGGGTGACCTACGAGTGCGCGCTCGAGAAGGCCCCGTTCTCAGCCTGCGAGAGCCCGTTCAGAGCCAAGGTGGGCAAGGGCCGTCACCAATTCGAGGTTCAGGCAATCGACCGCGCCGGCAACGTCGACCCGGAGCCCGCCGGGTACCGCTTCAGAGTCACTGACCGACGGTGAGCGCCGGGGTGTGGTCCGCTCCGTTTTCGTGAGGTTTGGGCGTGCGGCCGCTACCGCTTGCCGGTGCAGCGATGCCGCACCCGCGCGTGCTTGCGCAGGATAATCGCGAGCTCCGGCTCGGAAGCGCTTAAGGCCGCGAACTGCAGCTCGTGCAGGCGATCGATGCAGGGCGCGCAGTGGCGCCTGATCCGTCGGTAGCGAGACTCTAGCTTCCTTTCGTGCGCGCCGTCGGAGCTCTTGATCTTACGCTTGATCCGGGCGAGCTTGCGCTTGCACGGTACACACTGGCGCTGTGTTCTCAGGTACTTGCGCTCGAACCTTCGCTTCGCGGCCCCATCGCTGTTAGCAATCTTGGCAGTCAGGCTCACCATCCGCTTTGAGCAGTCGAAGCTGCGGTCGCCGCCGCCACCGCCGCCACCACCGCCGCCGCCGCCGCCGCCGCCGCCACCGCCGCCGCCATCCGGGTCTGGGTCTGGGTCTAGCGGGAGCTCGTCTTTCTCATCGGGCGTCCCGTCGCCGTCCTGGTCGGGCGGCGGCATACCGGGGCAGAGCTCGATGCTCGATCGCGGCGCCAGCACGGGCTGCTCGCCGCGGAAGATCTGAGTCCATCGCACGTATTCCTGCCCGGACGAGTACAGCTCAGCCGTGCTCGGGTTGGCTACGCCGAACCAGTCCTGAAGGTTGCTTCCATCCCGCTCGGAGGTGGTCCACGTGTAGTTGACAACGCCGCTGACGTTGCAGTTCACCCGAGGTAGCTGGCTGGTGATGTTCGCGTAGCCCGCCGTGCGCTCGGGTTCGGTCATCGCGTTTGGTCCAGCCCGCGTGAAGCCGATCTCGTTCACCAACATCGGGATCGAGTCCGGGATGCCCGCCGCGCGCATCCATGCCCTCAAGGTCCGGAGCGGGTAGAGCTGGGCCTCCAGCCGCGGTCCCGGATAAACGTGGGCTCCGACCGCGTCCGCGACCGTCCTGATCGAGGGCTCAGCCGCCATCATCCGCCGCATGAACTCGTCGGTGGCGACTGACCCCGCCTGCGTTGCGGCGCCGAGCCCGAAACCCCCTACCACGACCTCCGCTCCCGGAACGACCGCGCGGATCCGCTCTGCCGCAAGCACGAACGTATGGGCGTAGGCCTCTGGGTTGACCCTTGGGCACCAGGTGCCGGAGGTATTGGGTGCATTCCAGATCTCATACAGACGGATGGGCCTGGGGTCGAGGCCCGGGTGCTTTGCCCAGAATGTCCCTCCGGGGCCATAGCGCGCCGCCAAAGCGCGCGACGCAGCGGCGTAGCCAAGCGGCCAACCGGAGGCCAGCCCGGCGGCCCCGCTTTCGCGGCACTGTTGAGCTTCCTGTGCCGTCGCGTTCGATGCCCACTGGGGGGCGTAAGCGAACATCGCCTGCGCTTGCAGCCCTTGCTTTGCGAGCGCCTGGATCTGGTCGTCCACCTTTGCCCAGCTGTAGCTGTGCACGCCGGCGCGCGGCGGCTCCGGCTCGATCATCGACCATGGGATCGGCAGCCGGACCTGCGTCATGCCCGTAGCCGCGATCGCGGCAACGTGGCGGTCACGGATCTCCGCGCGCATGGGGTAGGGATTTTGGAGATTCGTGCCGAAGTAGTCGGCAGGGACGCGTGCGGACGATGCGTTCGCCGGGGGGGCGGCAACGACAATCAGGGCTAGGCACACGCCGAGCGCCGTGCACCCCTGCAAGAAACTCCTTCGCACCCGGCAGAAGAGTAGTGGGGATGTGAACCGCTGTCAATCCAGAGCCGCGTCCGTTCTAATCTCCCCCCGATGGTCCTCTCTGGAGTCATGACGGGCTCGCTCCGCTCGACGCCCTGGCCCGGCGGGTACGGCCAGGGACTGCCAGGCAGCCGCCGGGTGGTCATGGCGTTCCACGAGCCGTTGCTGAGTGGGGCAACGATTTCAGCCCTCCGCACGGTCCCGCTGCTCGTGGAACGCGGTTGGAGCGTTTCTTTCTGGACTCCTGCGCCGGGTCCGTGCTTTTCCTGGCTGGACGAGAGGGGCGCCGACGTCCGAGGCGAGTTCAGGCCGCTGGCCTCCAGCCTGAGAGGTATGAGGCTCCCACCGGGATTCGTGCGTCGCGCGAGGGCCAGTCCGGGCTACCTGATCCGGTTCTGCGGGATGCTTCGGGCCCTGCGCCCGCAAGTCTTTCACGCGAACTCGCTTTTCACCTTTCAGGAGGCTCTTACCGCTGAGCGGGTCCTGCGGATTCCGACGCTCGCCCACGTGCACGACATGGCCCCGGCAGGCAAGCGCGGACCCGCCCGCGCGATCTGCCGGCACGGCGTGACCAAGACGATCGCCGTCTCCGAGGCTTGCGCAGCGTCCTACGCCTACGACGGCTGGTCTCCGGAGGTCGTCTACGAGGCAGCTCCCCTGCCCGCCACCGTGGCGCCGGTTCGGGAATGTCCCCGGCCGTTCGTGATCGGAACGGTGGGCGTGGTCGCACGTCGAAAGGGTTCGGATCTGTTCGTCGCGGCCGCGCGTGAGCTCATGGGGCGCCATCCTGGCCGGTTCGAGTTCCGGATGGTGGGTTCACCGAACGATCCATTCGATCGCGAGTGGGGAGAGGGCGTGATCGCCGAGGCGAAGGCT
>JALZIJ010000274.1 GCA_030860375.1 Actinomycetota bacterium
GAACTCATCGGCGAGCACCTTGGCCACGGTGGAACCTTCCGGCTGGCGCGCCATCTCGCGCGCGAGGACGATGCGCTGGCGCGGGGTGGTCGTCAGGTCCTGGCTTGGGCATACGGGCTCGCAGAAGCCGCACTCGACGCAGGTGTCCACCACCTCGGACACCTCCGGCGTCGTCTTCAGGTTGCGAAGGTGGACGCCCGGGTCGTCGTTCAGGAGCACACCCGGCGCCAGGACGGCGTCGGGGTCGGCCAAGCGCTTGACCCGCCACATGAGCCCGGTCGCCCTCTCGCCCCATTCGCGCGCGACGTAGGGCGCCATGTTCACGCCGGTGCCGTGCTCGGCCTTGAGCGACCCGTCGTACTTCTCGCAGACGAGCGCGACGAGCTTCTCCATGAACGCCTCGTAGCGCTCCAGATCCTCAGGCTTTGCGAAGTCGGGGGTGAGCATGAAATGGAGGTTCCCGGCAGAGGTGTGTCCCGCCACGCCGGTCAGGAAGCCGTGCTCGCCGAGGAGCGCCTGGATGTCTGCCGCCGCCTCGGCGATCCGGGCCGGGGGCACGCAAACGTCCTCGACGATCAGGGCGGTGCCGGGGATGCGAAGGCGACCGACAAGGCCGTGGAGGCCCTCGCGGACGCGCCAGTTGACGCCGATCCGCTCGCGCTCACGCGTGAACTCGCCGGGGCGGATCAGGTTGTCTGAGTCCACCGTCTCGATGGCCGCGCGCTCGCTGCCGGCGAGCGATGCCTCGTCGTCAGAGCCGAACTCGACGAGGAGCACGGCCGACTCGGGCGGCAGCTCAAGCCAGTCTTGCGGGGCGCCCGGGATGTTCATCGCGGCCACCATGAGTGCCGGGGCGACCATCAACTCGACTGCGCTCGCGCCAAGCTCGACCAACCTCGGCACCGGTGCGCACGCCTCGGGGATGCCGGCAAAATGGAGCCACGCAGTTGTGGTGTAGGCCGGAACGGGAAGCGTCTCGAACGTCGCGTCCGCGATCAGCGCCAGCGTGCCTTCCGAGCCGACGATCAGGCGGCGAAAGATCTCGACGGGCTCGTCGGCGTCGAGGAACGCACAGAGGCGGTAGCCCGTGGTGTTCTTGATCTCATACTTGCGACGGATGCGCTCGCATAGCTCGAAGTCGGCGCGGATCTCGTCGCGAAGCTCGGCAAGGCCCGCCGAGAGCTCGGGTTCGTCGGCGGCGAAGCGGGTGGCGGCGTCTGGCTGCGAGGTGTCGATGACTGTGCCGCTCGCCGTCAGGAAGGTCATGTCGCAGACGGTTTGGTACGAGTCGAAGCGCGTGCCGCACCGCATGCCGCCCGAGTTGTTGGCGACGACTCCGCCCACGGTCGCGATGTCGGTTGACGCAGGGTCCGGGCCGAGCTTTCGATGGTGGCGCGATAGAAGCCGGTTCGCGTGGCCGAGGACGGTGCCCGGCCGGACCTTCACGCGTGAGGCGTCGTCGTCGAGGATCTCCACCCCGCGCCAGTGACGCCGCACATCGATGAGGATGCCCGCCCCCTGACCCTGTCCGTTGAGGCTCGTGCCGCCCGCACGAAACGTGACGGGTATCCCATGCTCGCGTCCGTAGGCGATCACCCGCGCGACACCCGCCGGGTCGCGAGGCTGGACGACAACCTGCGGGATCAGGCGATACGGGCTGGCGTCGGATGCGTAGCGGACGAGATCTGTGGCTCGGCCGAGGACGGCGCTCTCGCCGAGGAGCCGGGCAAGATCCGAGCGAAGCGGCTCGGGCGTGCCCTCCGCGACCCAGTCGGGCGCGCGATCAGGGGCAGCGGTCGTCACGGTGAGGCGCCTAGAAAAGCCACATGCCCGGCGCGACGCCCACTTCGATCAGCTCCGGTTTTGGCGAGGCGGTCGCGGTCCGAAGCGACTCGGTCAACTCGTCGGCGGCCTCCACCTTCGTGGTCGAGACGCCGTAGCCGGCGGCGATCGCGGCGGTGTCGAGCGCGGGCAAGTCGAGGCCCGGGGCCTCTTCCACCTGCTCGACCATCGCGAACCACTTGAGGATCGCGTACTCGGAGTTGCGAAGGACCAAGACGGTGAGGGGCACGTCGTAGGCGACGGCGCTCCACAGCGCGGTGATCGCGTACTGGGCCGAGCCCTCGCCGACGACGCACACGACAGGCCGGTCGGGCTGGGCGAGCTGGACGCCGACCGCAGCGGCGAGCCCGAAGCCGAGTCCGCCTCCGGCGCCAAAGAAGTAGGAGCCGGAGCGCGAGATCCGGAGCTGGTTTCTGAGCGCAAGCGTCGAGGACGGCGCCTCTAAAACGATGATCCCGTCGTCGGGGAAGGCATGGCGAAGCGCGTGCATCGCCGCAGTGCCGGTGATGGGGCTTTGTTCCTCGCCTGGAAGCGGGTCGGGTAAGGGGTCACCGGCGTCGCGGTCGGAGGTACCGACACGCCCGAATAGATCGAGCAGCCCCAGCTTGACGTCTCCGACGACCGCGTGGCCCATCGGCGCACGGGCGGCCTCCTCAGGGTCCGAGGTGAGCTGGATCAGCTCGGCGCCCTCGGGCAGGAACTCGCCGGGGAGGTAGGGGTAATAGGGAAAGACCGACGCGCCGACCACGAGGATGAGGTCGTAGCCCTTGAGCGTGTCGGCGACCGGCGCGATGCCCGGCGGCAACATGCCGCGGAAGTTCGGATGGCTTTCGGGAAACCCGATTCGTCCCCCGCCGGTTGCCGGGATGGCAAATACCGGCAGGTTCTGCTTTTCGACCAACTGCACGGCGATGTCCCATGCGCCGGAGGCGTCGATGTCGGGTCCCGCGATGAAAACCGGCCTCTCGGCCTTCTCGAGCGCGTCGGCTAGCGCCTCGATCGCATCGGGATTGGGCGATGCGGCTGTGGCCACGTGACGTTTCGTGACGTGCTCAGTCGAAGCCGGGTCAGCCTCCTCTCCCCAGTCGTCCATAGGGATCGAGACGAACGACGGGCCCTTCGGCGCCGCGTTCGATGTGTGAATCGCACGAGCGAGGGCATGCGGCACGTCGGCGGCGCGCGCCGGCTCGTAGCTCCACTTGACGAGCGGATGCGGCATCCGGATTGCGTCGCGGTTCGTGAGATTCGCCTGCATGCCCATATGCGGGCGCACCTGCTGCCCTGCCGTGATGAGGAGCGGCGAGTGGTTGGCCTGGGCGTTGAAGATGCCGCCCATCGCGTTGCCCACGCCCGGCGCCGTGTGAAGGTTCGCATGACCAACGGTGCCCGACGCCTGCGCAAAGCCGTCGGCCATTCCCACGACCGCCAACTCCTGAAGACCGAGGATGTAGCGGAAGTCTGACGGGAAGTCGGCAAGCATCGGCAACTCCGTCGACCCGGGGTTGCCGAACATCGTCGTCATCCCGTGGCGGCGAAACAGCTCGTAGGAGGCATCCCGAACACTAGTCACGCCGGGGACACTATCTGCGCACGCTCCTGGCACACCTTCGGCCCACGCGGCGCGCCACACGCGAGCCCGACCCGGCAAGGCTGCCCACCATGAGCGAACTGATCGCGCTCGCACCCGGGATGAGGGTGCATGTCATCGCAGAACGGGTCCGATTGGCCGCTGAGGCACAGGAAGGCGTGGTCGGTCGAGGCCAGCTCACCGCTTGCGGGTTGACCGGCGGCGAAATCTCACGCTGGCTTGCGCAGGGTCGCCTCATCCGGATCCTTCCTGGCGTCTACGCCTTGGGCCACACACGGATCACATGGCGCGGAAGGCTCTTCGCGGCTCTGCTCTACGCGGGTCCCGGGAGTGCCCTGAGCCACGGAACGGCGGCACATCTCTGGAAGCTCGCGGAGCGCAGGAACGACAAGGTCCAGGTGAGCAGCACGCGACCCCGGCGAAGCGTCGCGTGGGTAGTCATGCACAGACCGCGCAGCTTGAACGCCACCGAACACGAGGATCTCAGGCTGACCACCCCGTCTCGCACCCTCATTGACCTCTCCCCTGGTTGCCCATCGTTCAAGCTGCGCAAGGCTTTGGCCAACGCTGACTTCCATGGCCATTTGGACCCGGACTCTCTCGGGGCACTAATGGGGAGGGGCGTCGAGGGGTCGACGGCGCTTCGAAGCGCGATCGAGGTGCATATGCCCGAGCTGGCCCGGACCCTGAGCCCGCTGGAGGACAAGCTCTTGTTTCTGTGCGAGAAGCGGGGTTTACCCCTCCCCGAGCCGAACGTGTGGGTCGAAGGTTTCCTCGTCGACTGCCTTTGGCGCAAAGAACGGGTGGTCGTCGAGGTGGATGGTCGGGCGGCTCATAGCTCGCGATCGCAGCGCCGGCGGGACCGAGAACGTGACGAAAAGTTGCGCGCAGCGGGCTACACCGTGCTGCGCTACACGTGGACGCAGGTCACCCACGAGCCGTCTCGCGTCACAGCCGAGATCCGCGCAGCGCTCGCGGGACACGAACTGAGTGATCTCGCACCCTGATAGAGGATGCGAGGGAGATCAGTTCGTGTGGTTTACGGGCAGCCCGCGGGCGACCGGGCTACGGGGCGGCTGGGAGGGCCGGCGGTGGGTCCGGAGCGTTCCAGGTGCCGCCGGCGCGCTTCGCGCCCAGCCATGCCTGGCGGGTTTCGGCGGCCACGAGGGCCGCGTCGAGCCCCTGCGCGTCGTAGCCGGTGCGGGGCGTGCCGAGCGCGAGGCCTTGCTTCTCGCAGGCATTTCGCGCTGCGCGCTGGCGCACGCGCTTTTCGATGATCGTCCACTCGCC
>JALZIJ010000033.1 GCA_030860375.1 Actinomycetota bacterium
CGTCACTTGATCACCGAGATCTCAGGATGGGTGGCAAGCAGGGTCTGGGTAAAGACGTAGTTGAAGGCAAAGACGCCCAAGAAGGCGATCACGACGCCGACGTTGACCGCCCGGCCCACTCCCTCGGCACCACCGGACGCATTCATCCCGTAGTAGCAGCAGACGATCGCGATGACCGCGCCGAACATCGTGCATTTCAAGACGGATCCCCACAGGTCGGTGACCGAGGCGTTGGTAAAGAGCGTCGCGAAGAAGCCGCCCAAGGGCTGGCCGTAGGCGAGCTCGGCAAAGATGCCGCCCGAGATGCCGAACAAGAGCGCGTAGATGTCCATCAGCCCGGTGATCAGCATCAGCGCCAAGAAGCGCGGCACGACCAGGTTCTTGATCGGGTCGACCCCGAGCACCTGGAGCGCGTCGAGCTCCTCGCGGATCTTGCGAGCGCCGAGGTCGGCGGTGATCGCGGTGCCGGCGACGCCGGCGACGACGACCGCGGTCACAAACGGGGCGAACTCCCTGACCGAGGCCAAGATGAAGAAGCCGCCGAGGCGGTCGAGCGCACCGAACAAGGAGAGGAAGTTGGCTGCTTGCAGGCCCGGAGCGCCGAAGCCGAAGGCGATCGTCGAGATCATCATCGGAAACCAGCAGAGCTGGAGCGCAAACAAGAACTGGGAGATGAACTCGCCGCCGTAGGGGTAGGGAGGGCGCACGGCAGCGACGATCGTCTTGCCGGTCAGGATCATCATGTTCCCGACCTGCTCGAAGAGCGATTTGGCTGGTAGGAATGCTCTGTCGGCTGCTGTTCTGACCATCTTCAGCTTCCCAGGACGCCGCCGCAAGCGGCTCGGCTAATGGACATCCGGATGAAACCTTGACGCGCCACCAGCTCATGGCCCGGCCGATCGGCCCGAACCGGGGTACCGCGCGTGTCTCGCCGCAACCCGGGTCACCGCACTCCTCGTTACCCACACGCTGCCAGCGGTGGGCCTCGGGGTCGCCGATGATCTGCTCACGCCGCGCGTGGGCGCGCTCTTGGCGCTCGCCCTTGCGCTCGGCCTTGAGCCGAGCTTCGCGGAGGCGTTCCATCAGCTCGTCGCGGGTGGTCGAAAGTTCTGCGAAGGTGGGAAGGTGGCCCTTGGGCCGTAGGGCGGGGTGAGTCGAAGTGTCTGAGCGGGCTTCCGGGTAGGCGGCGAGCTCGGCCTCGAGCCGCGCGATCTGCCGGCGCAATTCGCGGCGGGCGGCTGCTTCGTCGGCTTCGACGCCGACATCCGGCAACTCATGATCTGGTGAGCGGGTGTCCCCGCCTGCCCAGCCGGATGCGTAGATGGACCGTGCAACGTCGCTGGGAGCGATACCTGCGCGGCGTGCCTCGGCCACCGCGTCGGCAGCGATGCGCTCCACGTCCGCCGAAGATTCCGTATCCGCGGCGACGAAGGTCCCCAGGCCATGCCTGGTTAGGAGAAGGCCGTCAGCTTCGAGGCGGCCGTATATCGCGCGGGCGGTGTTGGCGTTGATGCCGGCCGCGCCGGCCAGTTCACGAACGCTCGGCAGCTTGTCGCCGGGGGCGAGCTTGCCGCTCGCGATCTGAGCCCGGAGCCGCCACGCGACCTGGACGCCGACGGGCAGGTCGCTGTCGCGGTCGACGCGGGGAAGCGAGGTAGAAAGCGTGTCCATATCCGCTGAAGCGTAACAGACATCTAGTGCGCTAGTCAAGTGGCACACCTCCTTTGCAAAGCTGGGTCAAGTAGTCCAGCAAGCTTCCGAAACGACGCCTGTGAGGCCTCGGATCTCGACAGCGCGCCGAGTATTAGGGGCTAGCCTGCCCGAATGCGCATCGCCAAGAGTTACCTCGACGAGATCGTCGCCCATGCTCTCGAGGATCGCCCAAACGAATGCTGCGGCATGGTTTCGGGCTCTGGGGACACAGCGACCGAAGTCTTCCGTGCGTTCAATGAGCTGGCAAGCCCGATGTCTTTCAACATCGAACCGAATGACCTGCACCGGATCTACACGACCATTGAGGATCGGGGAGAAGATCTTCTTGCGATCTACCACTCTCACACAAAGAGCCCCGCTGAGCCGTCCCAGCAGGACCGAAACCAGGCCAAGCTCTGGCCCGACCCGGTGTGGCTGATCTGTTCGCTCGCCGATCCGGAGAACCCCGTCGTCCGCGGATGGGACATGCGCGACGGCAAGGTTGTCGAGGTCGAGCTGGAGCTCGATTAGTTACCAGTGCAATTCGTCGAGCGCGTCAGGTGAGCCGGCGCGCGGGACGTCCTCGCGCAGATAGCGGCGCCATTCGAGGCCGACGTCGTGCGCGCTTTCGCCGAAGGCAATCTGGATTGCACGTTCAGGGCCGTCGCGGCGAGTGCGCGAGATGAGAAGGCTGCAAGCGTCGCGGCCGCGACGCCGCTCGAGGAGGTCGAAAACGGTGCCGCCGAGGATGATCGCGTCGCGCCCAGAGGGCGGAAAAGCGGGCGTCTGCCCGGCGCGCATCCGCGTCTGGACGGCGGGCCGAAATACCGGGACCTGCCCGGCGAAGTACTGCGCGCCTCCCTCGACGAGCCATGACCAGCGCAGGTACCGGGTGAAGCGGCGCGGACCCCATGGGGGCGGAAGGCTGGCGTTGTTGGCGCCGATCACGATCTGCGCGTAGAGGCGCTCGGCCGTGCCTCGAAGTGCCGCGAGCGAGTCCTCGCCCGCCGCACGCCTGTCGAGGTAATCGTCGTTCAAGACGTGAAGCTCGCGCGCCATGGCCCAGCCGGCCAGGTAGCGGCGTCCAGCGGGAGCAGCGGCAAGGCGGGCAGCAGGCAGAAAGGGGTGCGCGGCATTGAGCCAGGACGGGGAAGGGTGCACGACGACCGTGACGTCGCCTGGGGCCTCGTCGAAGCGGTCCTCGAGCTTCAAGCGAAGGTCTTCGAGGGCGTCGAGGGTGCGCTGCGCCGATTCGTCGTCGGCATCCTCGTGGCGCGCCGTGAAGCTGAGCGATTCGGTCTCGACCCACATGCCGCGTCAATCTAGCCGGGCGCGCGAAGGCAGGGAAACTCTCGGATAGCGAGCTGAAACCTGCCTTCGCGGACTGACGCACGTCGGCGCCTCTGCGCTTAGACTCGCGTCAAGCGATGGCGATTGAGGGCTGAGAGATGGGGCGGAGACGGGCGAATCTGGCTTCGGCAGCGATCCTCTGCGCTTTGGTTGCGCCCGCCGGCGCCTCGGCCGTGCCGCCCGATCCGGGCGAATATCAGGAGAACGACTTCGGCGGGAGCGAGGTGTTCAACATCGTCGGGCCGGGACAGAACGGTCTGACGACGGCTGCCGACGCCGCCGCGTTTCAATTCAACGGCGACCGGCCGCCACATCAGTACGACCAGCAGGACATGTACGCGAACCTGGTCTACAACGCGCCCGGCCTGAAGCACTCGAAAATTCTCGACTTCTTCAAGGACGCGAGCTTCGGCGTCGAGCCTTCGAACGTCGAGGGCGAGACGAATCCGATGTGCGCCGTGATCGTGCCTCCCTCGCCCAACTCGGAGTTCTGCGACGACGTCACGGTCGTGCGGGACCAGTTCGGCGTTCCCCACGTCTACGGACAGCATCGCGCGGCGCTCATGTTCGGCCTGGGATACGTGACCGGCATGGACCGGCTCTTCCTGGCCGACGTTCTTCGCCATGGAGGCCGGGCCGAGATCTCCTCCTTCGTCGGCGGCTCGGAGGGGAATCGGGCGCAGGACCGCGACACGTTCGCTGCCGCGCCCTATATGAACGAAGCCGAGTACCAGATCCAGATCGACCAAGCGGACGAGATCTACGGTCAGGAGGGCGTTCAGATTCAAGAGGACGTCGCGAACTACACCGACGGCATCAACCAGTGGATTGCCGAGACCAGGCTTGATCCGGTGAACAAGCTCGACGCGCTCTACGCCGCGATCGGTCATCCCCAGGGCCCCGAGCCCTGGTCCCAGACCGACATCGTGGCGACTGGGGCCCTTGTCGCCGGGATCTTCGGCAAGGGCGGGGGTGGCGAGATCGGCTCAACGGTCGCCTACCAGGGCGCGCGCGAGGTGCTGGGCGTAAAGCGGGGCACGAAGGTGTGGAAGGACTTCCAGTCGGCCGACGATCCCGAGGCGCCGCGCACCGTCCGCTCGGGCAAGTTCCCGTACCAGCTTCCCGGCGGCAAGAAGGGCGCAGCGCTTCCCGACCCCGGCTCGCTCGTCTCGGTGCCCACGGTCCAGAGCTCGTCTTCACCCCGTGCCGCGGCTGAGGCCGGACCTGCCTCGGACGACTATCCGGACTTGTCGAGCGTTCTCGGCCCGCTGTCCGAGCTTGACTCCGCGTCGAACGCGCTGCTCGTTTCTGCGGCTGAGTCCAAGGGCGGCAAGCCGGTCGCGGTATTCGGCCCCCAGACGGGCTACTTCGCGCCACAGCTCCTGATGGAGCAGGACGCTCACGCGCCGGCCACGGATGAGTACGGCCCCGCGATCGACGCGCGAGGCGTGGCGTTCGTCGGGACCAACCTCTACGTCCAACTCGGGAGGGGTGTCGACTACTCGTGGTCTGCGACCTCCGCGGGCCAGGACATCGTCGACACCTACGCCGTGAAGCTGTGCGAGCCCGGTGGGGGCAAACCGACGATCGACTCGATGGGGTACCGCTGGCGCGGCGAGTGCCTGCCGATCGAGGTGATCGAGCACACGAACAGCTGGACGCCGAACGCCGCCGACATGACTCCACCCGGCTCAGAAACGCTCCAGGCGTTTCGCACCAACGCGGGCCTCATCAGCCACCGTGCGACCGTGAAGGGGAAGCCCTTCGCCTACACCAGCTTGCGCGCCACCTACAAGCGAGAGGTCGATGCTGCCCGCTCCTTCGCCGACTGGAACAGCCCCGACGTGGTGACGGACGCCGAGTCGTGGATCAAGTCGGCTTACAAGGACGACCTCACGTTCAACTGGTTCTACGCGGACAACAAGGAAATCGCTTACTTCAACTCGGGGGCAAACCCGGTCCGCCCCGGCGGCGTCCCAGCGCACTTCCCCGTCAAGGCGAAGCGCAAGTTCATGTGGCGCGACTACAACGCCGAGCTCAACACCTTCCGCCGCCAGCCCATCTCAGGCCACGCGCAGGTGAAAGACCAGCGCTACCTGACGTCGTGGAACAACAAGTCCGCGAAGGGAATCGGCTGCGACAGCGTCCAGTGCTACAGCGCCGCATACCGATCACAACCGCTCGACGATCGCGTCAAGCAGGGCATCAAGGGGCAGAAGAAGATGAGCCTGGTCGAGCTCATCAACGCGATGGAGGACGCAGGCACGGTCGATTTGCGCGGAGATGTCGTGTTGCCCTTCGCGCTCGACGCCATCCGTCGCGGCAAGAAGCTGACGGGGGAGCTGCGCGCTGCAATGGACGTCCTGGAGGCGTGGGCCGAGAACGGCGCCCATCGTCGCGACATGGACAACGACGGCGCATACGACCACGCGGACGCGGTTCGGATCATGGACGCCTGGTGGCCGCTGTGGGTCCAGGGGCAGTTCAAGCCCACGCTCGGGGACGACCTCTTCGGCACCTTCATCGGCGGCGGCATCCACGACGCACCCGGGCCGGTCGGCTCGGCCTTCAACAACGTCACCTACGGATATGTCGCCAAGGATCTACGCTCAGCGCTCGGCGACGACGTGAAGGCATCATTCAGCCGCGTCTACTGTGGCGACGGCAAACTCGGCGCCTGCACGAAAATGCTTCGTGAGACTCTGCTCGAAGCAGCCTCAACCTCGTTTGAAGAACTCTACGGCTCCAGCGGCTGCGAGCTCCAGAACGGCACCAGCGCGAGCCCTCAGATGTGTAAAGACGCGGTCAACCCGACCGACGTCACGATCGCTGCCGTCGACGAGTTCCACTGGATCAACCGCCCGACCTTCCAACAGGCGGTCCAGTACCAGGGCCACCGTTAGTCCCTCGTCCCCTCCGTAGCCCGGCGCTCTTCGTAGTCCAGCTCGGTCGATATGCCGCGGGCGTTCAAAGCGTCGCGGGCGGCTTCGATCGTCGGGGCCTCCGAAACGGCTTGTGCGAGCGGCAGCTCGGCCCATGCAGCTTCGAGGTCGAAGACGAAAGCGAGAGCGGCCACCGGTCCCAGCTCGACGGTCCGGCGCCCGCCCCTGATCTCGATCGGGCCCGACTCGCCGCGGGCAGCGCGAGCGACGAGGAGGCTCGCCTCGGTAATGGCGACAGCCGCGGCAGCTTCAATCTCGTCTGCTGCGCCGGCGGAGACACCTAGCGTGTCCAACCAGGCACCCGCGCATGCGAGGGAAGCTACCCGGCCCAAGACCTCGGCGGGGGTGAGCTCGCCGTCGCACCCTGTGCCCAGGACGGCAAGGAGGCATGGCTCGCGGACCCTGGGGCCGGCAGCGATCATCACCGCGTCGCAAAGCGGGCTGGCAAGCCCTGGCTCGCCCCCCTCCGCGATCGCGTCGCCGCCGATGTCGGTGAGGACGACCAGGTCACACCCAAGCTCGGCACACGCGGCTGTGATGCCCTGGGCGGCGCCGCCGGGGCCGTTCGTCACGTCGACCAGCACCGTGTGCGTGCCCAGGTAGGTCGCAAGGCGCGACTCGCAAAAGTGCGCACCCTCGGGCGTGGTTGCGCCCCTCGCGGGATCGATCAGAGCGGCGCCGGTGCCGAGCGGCCTAGTACCCCTGATGTCGCTGAGCCCTCGTGGTCCCGGGAAGGGATCGACCGGGAAGCGCTCCCACGCAACCCCACCAAGGACCGTCTCCAACCCCCGCGCCTCGAGTGCGTGAGCCACGGCGATCGAGCCGACAGCGTCCCCGCCACCCCCGATACCCAGAACGAGAACGCGACTCGCGTCTGACACCCGGCTCGCAAAAGAGATCACGCGGGGTCTAACCCCTTGACCTTCATGGCCGTGATTTTGCCGCTCCCAAGGGGTCTGACCCCTCGGCTCAGCACAGGTCGGCCCAACCCTGTAGCCGGCTAGACCAGCGCGGCTTCGGACTGGCCGACGACCTCGCGGACCAACTCCGCAGCGCGGCCGAACTCCTCGTCAGCCATGACCGGCGTCCCCTCGAAGGGAAGATCGCGGTCGATCTCGACCCACGAGCGGCACCCGTGGTATTCGTCGCGGACCCGCACGGTGACCGGGCGAGGGATCCGGTGGACCCGGAGCAGCATCACGTGAAGTGGATGGCGACGCTTCCAGCCGAGCCGCTTCATCGCGTAGTCGGGCGTCCATACGTGGAACGGGGAAAGGCCGTCGACGATGCGCGGATCGTCGGTCGTCCAGTGGTCGGTCACCTCGGCCCAAGCGCGAATACGAACGCGGTCGGGCTGGGGGATGCCGCCGTCCTGGAGGAGCGCGCGAGGCATCGGCTCGTCGTCGGACCACACGCCCTCCTCGAGCGCACGGCGAAGCTCGGGGTGATGCGACTCGCGGACGAGGTCGTTCCGCTGATGGTCGAAAGTGGGGTACAGGAAGAACTGCTCGTGCTCGAGCTGGAAATGCTTGTTCTCCTCGCGGATGCCGCCCTTACGCAAGGTGATGAGCTGCTCGCCCTCGGCGAGAGCCCGCGTGGTGACGGCCCATTCTTTGATAGCAATCGGCATATGTAGGGAGGTGGTGGGTCGGGGGATGGTCTGGGCCGGTCTCCGCTTTCGCTTCCGTGCGCCGGGGACCGGGTTGGGATGGACCTTACGAAATTCAGGGCCGTTTGCCAAGTATGTAAGAGATGTTGCGAAAGGCGGAAGCTTGAGAAACCCTCTTTCTACGCCGAGCCGTAGCCCCCTCCACCGGGCGTCTCGATCCGCAAGACATCACCCTTCGCGAGTTCGCCAGTCGCCTTTGCGGGCACCTCGGAGCCGTTTATGAGATTTCGCCCTGGCAGTCCGTCGGTTCCGCCGGCGCGGCCCCGAGGAGCGTGTCGCCGACGTTCGGTAATCAGGCTGTAGCGCATGGGCTCGAGCGCTTCAACCTCGCGCACGAGCCCGTCGCCGCCCCGCATTCTTCCTTCTCCGCCTGAGCCGCGCCGGATCGAAAGCTCCCGGACACGCAACGGCAACTCGGTCTCGAGCGCCTCGACAGGCGTGTTCAGCGTGTTCGACATCGCAACGTGGATCGCGTCCGGTCCCGGGGCTTTGGCGCAGGCGCCTTGGCCGCCGCCCAGCGTCTCGTAGTAGGTCCACTCGCTGGCGCCAACGCCGCCCAGTGTCAGGTTGTTCATCGTGCCCTGGCCCTGGGCGGCGCCCTCGCTGACCTCTGAGAGCGCCGAGAGAACGAGGTCGGCAACGCGACTCGACGTCTCGACGTTTCCACCGGCCACCGCCGCGCCTGGCCTTGCGTTGAGGACCGAGCCCTCCGGCGCCCTCACATGCACCGGGCGATGAGCGCCCGCGCACGGCGGCGCGTCCGGGTCGAGGAGGACACGCACGCAAAAGAACGCAGCAGAGCGCGTGACCGAGAGCGGGCAGTTGAGGTTGCCCTCCACCTGCTCGGCGCTGCCCGAGAAGTCGAGCCCGAGCTCAGAGCCTGAGATCGTGGCCCGCACACAGAGCTCGGTGTCCTCTTCGCCGCCGTCACCTCCTTCGAGCACCTCGCGCGCTTCCCACCGGCCGTCAGGAAGCTCTTCGAGGCGTGCACGGGTCCGCCGCTCGGCGTACTCGAGAATCTCAGCCATGCCCCGATGGATCTCCTTTGCGCTGTCGGTCTCGAAAAGCTCGGTAAGACGGCGTTCCCCCATCGCATTGGCAGCCCACTGAGCACGCAGGTCGGCAAGGCGCTGCGGACGGTTTCTCATTCCCTCGGTGAGGTCGCCGAGTTCGTCCATGCCTGAGACACCGCGCGGGGAGATAACGACGCCCTCGTCGGAGAGCACCGCGGAGTTCGCGGGCATCGAGCCCGGCGCGGGCCCGCCGACGTCGGCGTGGTGGGCGCGAGTTGCCGTGAAGCCCGCCAACTCACCGCCGGAAAAGACAGGCG
>JALZIJ010000074.1 GCA_030860375.1 Actinomycetota bacterium
GCTCCGAACAGCAGTTGCCAACCGCCGTTCTAATGAGTGAGGCGGAGGCCCTTCTCTATTTCGGAGTCAGCGCTGCTCCGTCATGACATTCCATGCAGAGCGGGGACCTCGAAGAGCCATGCCAGGAATACCGTTCCTTTTCATAGGGCTGGAGCTGCCGCCCTTGATGGTCCCGTCCTAGGGCGTCGCGTTGGTTATCGCTTTTCGTCCAAGAGGAGGCGCACGGCCTCGACCGTTGCGGAGCGAACTCCGCGCCCGTCGTGAAGAAGGACGACAGGGTTGGCTGGCGCCTCAGGCAGCTGTTTCGCGATGCGCTCGAGGATTGCCTCGGTTGAGACGTCGCCTTCCCAGTCCCGAGGATCGACATCCCATAGGACCTGCTTCATGCCCTCCATTTCGATAACCCTTCGAACCTCGTCGGCGGTATCGCCGTACGGCGGCCTACACACGGTCGGACTTGGAACGCCTGCTCGCCCGAGCGCCTCGTTACAACGCCGCAGCTCGTCTCGGATGGCCTCGTGCTCGAGGCTCGTGAGCGGGGGGTGCGTGTGTGAGTGATTGCCGATCCGATGACCGTCCTGATAGACGCGATGCGCCAGCTCCGGGTGGCGCTCAACGTTCTCGCCGACCATGAAGAACGTCGCCTTGACACCGGCGACACGAAGGATGGGGAGCAGCTCTTCGGTGTGGACACTCGGCCCGTCGTCGAACGTGAGCCTCATGTTCCCACCATAGAGGCGCTAGGCGAAGTCTGCCTGCTACTCCGACGGCCCTGCGGCCTCGAGGGCTTCGGCATGAGTGGGAAAAGCGTGGCGAGAAGTGCTTTCCATGCAAAGCACAATGAATTGATGCCCTATTGATGCCACCCCGGCTGAGTCGCACCGGCTAAACAAAGAAGCCCGCTCACTGAGCGGGCTTCTACCTATAACGGGGACAGGATTTGAACCTGTGACCTCCGGGTTATGCGCCCGGGTGTGCCGGGGGGCCGACATGAGGTGACCGAGCCCGGACTTCTAAATGACGCTCTACGCCTCAGCCGCAGCCGGTGTTGTTGCCGCAGCTCGAGCACGTGTAGCACGAGCCCGTGCGCTGCATCATGCCGCCGCACTGATCGCACGCCGGGCCGAGCTCGAGGCCGCGCATGCGGGCCGGCCGGACCGGGGGCGTGTCGGTGAGCGCTGCGGTCGGAGCGACGGTGGCGCCGTTCGCGACGCCGTTCTTCGGTTCCGCGGAGCCGCCGGCCTCGCCCTCGGCGCCCGCCGACATCGGCGCTGGCCCCTCGTTGACGAACAGCGTTTGCTGGGCCTCCTTGCGCGCCCGGACCTCGGGCGTGAGGATGCCGAGCTCCTCCTGGTAGTCGGCGTCGAGGAACCGCGAGGCGAGCCAGCGCATGATGTAGTCCGGGAGCGACTTGGCAAACGGGATCTCCGGGTTCTTGGTGATCCCCTCCGGCTCGAAGCGCACGTACGCGAACTTCTCGACGAGCGTCTCGAGCGGCACCCCGTACTGAAGGCCGATCGAGACCGCGGTCGCGAAGGCGTTCATGAGGCCCTTGATCGTCGAGCCCTCCTTGCCGATGTCGGTGAGGAAGATCTCGCCGACCGAGCCGTCGTCGTACATGCCGGCCGTGATGTAGCCCTCGTGGCCGCCGAGCGAGAACTTGTGCGTGATCGACTGGCGCTCGACCGGCATCTTGTGGCGAGCTGGGACGGGGGCGGCCTCGACGGCGGCTTCGACCTCGCCGTCCTTCTGCGCGTCGGTGCGAAGCGCCTGCGCGGTCTTCGAGCCGTCGCGGTAGATGGCGAGGGCCTTGAGCCCGCCGCGCCAGCCGGCCGCGTACGCATCGGCGATGTCCTCAACCGTCGCGGTCTCGGGCAGGTTCACCGTCTTTGAGATCGCGCCCGAGATGAACGGCTGGGTTGCAGACATCATCTTGATGTGACCCATGTGCGAGATCGCGCGCTGGCCCACCGCGACATCGAACACCTCGAGGTGCTCGTCCTTCAGCGTGGGCGCGCCGACGATCGTCGAGTGCTCGTTGATGTGAGCCTCGATCTGAGCGATCTGGGCGTCGTCATAGCCGAGCGTGCGGAGCGCGAGTGGCACCGAGCGGTTGACGATGGTCATCTGACCGCCGCCGACGAGCTCCTTGAACTTGACGAGCGAGAAGTCGGGCTCGATGCCCGTGGTGTCGCAATCCATCAAAAATGAAATCGTGCCGGTCGGCGCGAGGACACTGGCCTGCGCGTTGCGGTAGCCGTGCTCCTCGCCGAGCTCGACCGCCTCATCCCATGAGGCTCGGGCCGCTGCGAGCAACTCTCGCTCGACCAGCTCGTCGTCGAGCTCGTACGCCGCCTCGCGGTGCATCCGCATGACTGAGTTGTGCGGCTCGCGGTTGAGCTCGTACGCCTCGTAGGAGCCCACCGCGCCCGCAACCTCGGCAGACTTGCGGTAGCCGCGCCCCGTCATCAGCGCGGTGATTGCCGCGGCGACCGCCCGGCCCTCGTCCGAGTCGTAGGGCAGGCCGTTCGACATGAGGTAGGCGCCGAGGTTCGCGTAGCCCAGGCCGAGCTGGCGGAACGCGCGGGCGTTCTCGCCGATCTTCTCGGTGGGGTAGCTCGACGGGCTGACGACGATCTCTTGCGCGAGGAAGACGATGTCGACCGCGTGCTCGAAATCCTCCACGTCGAAGCTGCCGTCCGCGCGGCGGAAGCGCATCAGGTTGAGCGATGCGAGGTTGCAGGCCGAGTCGTCGACATGCATGTACTCACTGCATGGGTTAGACGCGTTGATCCGGCCCGAGTTCGGGCAGGTGTGCCAGTTGTTGATCGTCGTGTCGTACTGGATGCCCGGATCGGCACAGCGCCACGCGGCGTCGGCGATCTGCTTCATCAGGTCCTTGGCGTCGACCGTCTTCGTCGTCTCGCCGCCGTTGCGTGCGGTGAGGTCCCAGGATTCGCCTGCCTCATATGCCTGCATGAAGTCGTCGGTGACCCGGACCGAGTTGTTCGCGTTCTGGTACTGGATCGAGGTGAAGCCCTCGCCGTCGATCGACATGTCGAAGCCGGCGTC
>JALZIJ010000043.1 GCA_030860375.1 Actinomycetota bacterium
CGGGTGAACGCGCCCGAGACATCGTTGTCCCAGGCGCCGTACTCGGCGAGGATGAACGGATAGCCGCGCTTGTGGTTGAAGAAGCGGTTGAGATTTCGCCAGAGCGTCTCGTTAGCGAACTTGGCGTCGGCGAGCGCCACTACACCCGGACGTGGCTCCGCAGGCTCTGGACGCGGCCTGAGTCGAATCCCTCAACCCGCTCTAGCTCCTCGACGGTGCGGAACCTCCCGTACTCCTCGCGGTGATCGAGGATGCGTTCCGCAGCGCGCCTGCCGACCCCGGGAAGGTCCGCAAGCTCCTCGACGCCGGCCGTGTTCAGATCGACTCCGCCGCCGCCGAGGGAACGGATTCCGCGCCGGCGTAACACCACTATCGTCGCCCCGAGGAGAAGGACGCCAAGCAGCACCAGGCCGATGGTGACAAGCGAAACTCCTCCGGCGCGAATCGGCTCCCGCCCAGTCTCTTCCTCGAACTCGTCCGCCTGGTCGGCCCCGAACTCGACGAGGACGTCGATTTCCTGACGGGGTCCCTTTTCCACCCGGAATGAGCCGGTCAGCCGATAGGTGTCCTCAGCAGGGGTGCTCGCGAACGTGACCGGGTAGGCGATTTCGGTCTCGGGGAGAAAGCTCGTCATCTCGAGTTGTTCCCTGAAAAGCGGACGTTCGCCCTGGCTCAGAAGGACGTTCCCCGTGATGTCCTCCGCGAGTGCGTTGCCGGCGTTGGCAAAGTTGAGATGTAGTAACGCGCCGGACGGAGTGACGTCGATCGAGGCGCCCCCGAACTGGACGTCGGCGCTCTTCTCGCCGGGGACCGTGAACTGTGTCGCGACCGCCAACCGGGACACGAACTGGAGCTGGAGTTGCCCTTTCGTGTCCTTCTGTTCGTCGAGAGCCTGCTCGTCGTAGGCGATGATTCCAGCGAAGTGGTCCCCCGGCTGCGCATCCTTCGGCACCCGGGCTTTGAAGGGGACCTCGACGGGTAAACCGGCCAGCGTCACCCGAGTTTCCCCGAGGTGGATCCAGCTCCCGACTCCGTCGGGATCCTTCGAGCCGTACTCGATTCCCCCTGTAGCGGCCGTCCTCACATCGACCGCCTTGAGGACGACTTCCGTGCGTCGCCCTTCATCTGGGGTCAGGCGGAGGGCACCGGCAACCGAGGCCCCGGGCTCAGCTTTGAAAGAGAAGAACGATTCCTGGTCGACCGCCGCGATGCTGAAGCCCGGAGAATCCGGCCCGCCGCCCTGGGCGAGCGCCGTGCTTGGGGCAGGGCAGGTTGAAAGCAAAAGCAGCCACGCCGCGGCGATGAAGAGTCTGACGCCGAACAAGATCGCGATTCTAAGAAAGGCGAAGCCGGCCACGCTCGTCGAGCGTGGCCAACAACGTAACTCGTGCGTTGCTCGTTGCGACTAGGGACCGGTCGCAAGCGTGGTCGTGATTGTGCTGACGTACGTCCCGGGCTGGGCGTTCGGAGGGACCGTGAGGACGAGGTCTCCCCCTCCCACGTTCCCCGGTGTGAAGGTCCACTCTCCGAGCCCCTGGGCAAGAGCTGCGGTTGCCAGCTTCTGAGTGGTGCCGCCGTCGAGGGCAGCGGCGACCGGTAATGCCGCGGGGGGCAGCGAGGTGTTGCCCGCCGTGGTGGACGTGGTCGGCGTGTTCGTCAGCGCGAGTGAGCCGGCCGGCAATCGCTTGGTGGCATCCACGGTGTCCGTGAAGCGGCTTGCCGCGACCGTCACGTTCCAGCCGTTCAGAAGTCCGCCGCGAGCATCCGTGACCTTCCACGGATTGACCGACGCGCGGGCCGTCTGCTGGAGCCCGGTGAGCGAGGTGTTCGGGAAGTTTCCGGCCGAGAACGGCGTCGGGTACGAGAGCTGGCCCGCGGCCAGCGTGATCTGAGTGTCGTCAGTTTGCGCCGCTGCGCCTGCCGGAAGGACCAGGCCGATGCCGAGCGCCGCGGTCGCAGCGACGACTTTCAAGTTTTTCATGGAGAGCTCCCTTTCGTGGATCTGGATACCGGGCTCATTGCCCACCGGTGACACCCGGTGCCCTCCCATCGGTCGACCGAGGCGTTGGCTTTAGCCTCCGCGGGCTCGGAATTCCTTCCGGGGATGGTATATCTGGCCAGTCACGCCCGGTTCTTGGCAGAGCTCGCGTGTCGAGTTACACCTTGAGTACGCGAATCCAATTAATGGTGACCGTGCCAGATCTTGTTGGCGGGCGGAGCGAAGTTCGATCGCACCTCGGCGTCAGGTACGCGGGCAAAGCGCCGCCAGGGCCCACGCCGGGGGCGGTCGCAAGCGCCGCCTAGCTGCCGCGCTTGCGGTACTCAGGTGCGACCGGCATGAACTCGGAGCTCGCGATCTTCGAGCGCAGGACGTCCAAGGCGGCGGAGTAGAACTGGATGTTGAAGATGTTCGTCGGGTTCACGCTTCGGAAGTAGATGAGCATCCGCGTTCGCCCGTGAGCTTGCGCCCAGTTGAACATCTGGTTCGTAAATGCCCCTGCGGGATCCGAATCCCACGGTCCGTACTCGCCGATCACGAACGGATGTGAGTCGTACTTTCGGTAGAAAGAATTGAGGTTGTTCCACAGCGTTGAGTTCGAGAACTTGGCGTAAGCGTCGGCTCCGACCCAGTCGGCCCACTTGTTGCCGGGGAAGTAGCTGGCGGGTTGATTACCGGCGACGTTGGGCGACCCTGATGTCTGCGGCACCCACTGGAGCGCCACCTTCGGCTTCGGCAGGATCTTCGGCACGCCGAACCGTTTGTAGATCCTGTCCTTGTCGGATTTGGCGCGAAGAAGGCGCGGCATCTTGAGCTTTCTGAGGCGATCGTTGATCTTGTTTCGCGCGCCGCCCTTGACGATGATTGAAAAGCGCTTCCACGCTCGCTTGAAATTCGCGGTCGAATGCGATTCGCCGCGGCTCGAGCCGTCGGCGTTGAACGCCGAGTACGGGTTCCAGTGGCCGTTCATCTCGGGGAAGAGGCGGATGTAGAGGATCTGCTTGGACTCCGCAATCGAGCGGTTGAGGCTCAGCATGTAGTCGTCGTCGCGGCCTGTCGCGATCCCGAGCGGCGAGATCACCTCAGGCTGGCCGCCCGGTGCGGTCGAAAGGCTCACTACCCCGCGCGTTCGCGTCTGGCGATAGCGCTGAAGCGCCCCCGTGCCCAGCGGCACCCCCCAGTGAAAGAAGCTCTGGCTCACGGCCGAATGAGTGCGGGTGGTGTCGACGAACGAGCGGTAGTCGTCGACGTCCCCGGTCTCCGAGACGCCGTGGAAGCTGTTGCCGTTCGGCGGGACGTTAGGAGTTGCCGAAGGCTACGGGTTGCGAAGGCTGCGACTCCGGCGGCGGCGACTATGAACGCGACGACGTGTTTGAAGCGCGGGCAGGCCTTCACGAACTCATCGGCAACGATGCCGCGAGCTTCAACGAGACGTGCCTAGAGTGGGCGGTTGTGCGAAAGCTTCTCATCCTCGCCTCGCTCGTCGTCTTCGTCGACACGATGTTCTTTGCCGCGATCGTGCCGCTCCTGCCGGGCCTCAGCGACGAGTTCGACCTCACGAAGACCACGGCAGGGATCCTCTCGGGGTCATACGCGGCGGGGACCCTGATCGCAGCAATTCCGGCAGGCTTCATGGCCGCCAGGGTGGGTGCCAGGCGAACGACGCTGTTCGGCCTCGGGCTGATGACCGTGACCGTTCTGGTCTTCGCGTTCGCTCAGAGCACCGAGCTCCTCACTGCATCGCGCTTCCTGCAGGGCGCGGCGGGGGCGTGCTCATGGGCGGGCGCCCTGAGCTGGCTGATCGCAGCCTCCCCGCGCGAGCGCCGCGGCGAGTTGCTCGGCTCGGCTATGGCTGCGGCAATCGCCGGGGTATTGCTCGGTCCTGCGGTGGGGGCGCTCGCCGACGTCCTCAGCCGCGAGGCCGTCTTCTCAGCCGTCGGCTTTGCGGGCTTGGGGTTAGCCGCGATGACCCTTCGGATCCCGCCTCCGCCCGGTCGGGGGGAAGCGAGCTTCGCCAGCCTTCGCGTCGCGCTCGGCTCGGCGCCTGTGCGCTTCGGCTTTCTCCTTATCCTCGTCCCGGGAATGGTCTTCGGTGCGATCGACGTGCTCGTCCCGCTCGAGCTCGACGCATTCGGCGCGGGAGCCATTACGATTGCGGCCGTTTTCTTGGCATGCGCAGGTTTCGAGGCGATCGTTGCTCCGCTGGCGGGGCGTGTCTCGGACCGGCGTGGCCGCTTCGGGCCGTGCGCGGCCGGCCTTGCGGTCGCGGCGGTCACGATGGTCCTGATCCAGCTGCCGGAGCGGGCCTGGGTTCTCGGCGCGGTGGTGATCGTCGCTGCGCCCGGGATCGGGATGCTCTGGTCTCCCGCGATGGCGATGCTCTCCGACGGCGCCGAGGCGGCGGGCGTGAACCTCGGCCTGGCTTTCGGCCTCACCAACCTCGGCTGGGGGGTCGGCCACGCGGTGGGGGGAGCGGTGGCACCCGCCGTGGCGGACGCGGGGGGCGACGGCCTCGCCTACACAGGGCTCGCCGTCCTGAGTCTGCTCGCCCTGGCAGCGCTATTCGCTCGGCGGGATGCCGTCGAGGCGACGCTCGCCCTTCCCGCGCGTAACCTTGGCAGCGGAGCGGTGGCAGAGTCCGGCTGAATGCAGCTGCCTTGAAAGCAGCCGGCCCGTTTCGCGGGCCCGGGGGTTCGAATCCCTCCCGCTCCGCTCGTCGCTAAGGGACCTCTAGCCTCAACCCATGATGCGCTGGACCAACTGGGCGGGGGATCAGGCTTGCGAACCGGCTTCGATCGAGCGACCAGGCACGCTCGACGCGCTCCAGCGGACCGTCGCCCGCTCCGTGCAGCGCGGGCACCGAGTCCGCGCCTCTGCGTCGGGCCATTCGTTCATCGATTGCGCGCTCACGGAGGGGGTGATGATCCGCCTTGACGGCCTCACTCGAAAGCTCGGCTTCGACCCGGAGTCTGGCCTCCTCAAGGCGGAGGCGGGCATCGTCCTCCACGACCTGAACCGAATGCTAGACGCGGACGGCGTTGCGTTCGAGAATCTCGGCGACATCGATCGTCAGACGGTGGCCGGGTCGATCTCGACCGGAACGCATGGCACGGGAGAGAGGTTTCAAAACGTCTCGGCCCAGGTCGCCGCTCTCGAGTTGATCGCGCCAGACGGGTCGCTCGTCACGGTGGACGACTCGGAGCCGAACCTCCTGCGTGCCGCGCGGGTAGCGTTCGGATCGCTTGGGATCGTCTACTCGGTCACGATCCGAACCGTCCCGGCCTACACGATCAATCGGGTCGACTCGCCGCAGCCCTTGGGCGAAGTGCTCGAGAGCCTCGACGCGCTCAACGCCGGCACGGACCACTTCGAGTTTTACGTCTTCCCGGGCACCGACGTGGCGCTCTGCCGCGAGTCGCGCCGCACTCAGGAACCGCCCGCCCCGAAGCACCCGGCGGCCGTCTACCTCCAGGAGGTGATGCTCGAAAACTGGGTCGGCATGGCGCTTTCAGCCGCGGTCAGGGCACGTCCGGCGATCGCGCCCGCGGCTGCGCGGCTCGCGGCTCGCGGCATCGGCAGGGCGACGAAGGTTGACGCGAGCTACAAGGTCTTCGCTTCCGAGCGCCACATCAAGTTCACGGAGATGGAGTACGCGGTGCCGCGCGAGCACGGTCGCGAGCTCATCGAACGGGTGCTCGAGGTCGCCGCAAATCCCGAGCTCCACGTCGCCTGGCCGATCGAGGTGCGGTTCGTCAAGGGCGACGACTCCTTCCTCAGCCCCTCGCACGAACAGGACACTTGCTACGTGGCCGTCCACCAAGACCGGAGGCTCGCCTGGGAGCCGTATTTCCGGCAGGTCGAAGAGATAGCGCGCGAGCTCGGAGGGCGGCCGCACTGGGGAAAGCGCCACTTCCGCGAGGCTCAGGACCTCGCCCCGGCTTACCCGCGCTGGGACGACTTCCAAGTTGCACGGCGGCAACTCGACCCCGCTGGCGTCTTCGGCAACGCGTACACAGACCGGGTCCTCGGGCCCACGGCGTAGCGGCCCACCCGTCCGTGTCGCGCCCGCACTCCGCGACGACAGCAAAACGTCCAGCGCTACCGGGTATAGCGCGGCGCGTTGGACGTTTCGCCCCCCGAGGGGGCGATCGTCAGTAGGTTCCGGGGGCGCTCGTACACGTCGTCCGAGTCGATGCGGCGCACCTCCCACCCCGCGGCCCTCCAGGCCGCTTCCTTCCTGGCGTCCTCGCCTGCGTCCTCGTGAAATGGCCCGCCGTCAATTTCGATGATGAGCTTCAAGCTCGGCCAGCTGAGGTCCGCCTCCACGCCGGCGATGTCGACGTTTAGCCGTGGAAGCTCGACGCCGGCGTCTCGCAGGAGCTCTAGCGCCCTGACCTCAGCGCCACTACGGGCTCGCTCGATCGGGAGCCCTCCGTATCGGGCGATCACTCTTGCGAGTCGGACCGCGCCGCGTCGATGCAGCCTCTGGCCATGCCAGTCGCTGAGCTCGTGGATCGTCAGGGGATGGAGCCGGATGGCCTCGCGCAGCGCTCTGGCGAGCGCCGCGTTGCCCACGCAACATGCGAGATCGAGAAGGACCCGTGGGAGCGTCGTGACCGGGATCCCCTCGTGCTCGGTGGTCTCGCCATCGAGGGTCGAGCTTCGATAGACGGTGACTCCGCTCATCCGCCTGGGCCCGCCGCTGCCGGGTCGTACGACTGAGACTCCACTTGGGTCTTTCGAGAGGACGCCCAAAGCACAGGCCGCGCTTTCCCGCGCGAGAAAGGAGTCTGGGCTCGTCAGTGTCGCGCTCATCCAAAACCCCCGCTTGTCGTAGTCAAGAACGGGAGCCACGGCGAAGACGCCTTCGGCGACGATCACAAGACGCCCGGTTGCAACCCGGTGGTCGATGGCGTCAACCGTGGCCCCGAGTTCGACCAGCTGCCTCCGCGAGACCCGGTTGAACTGGCTGCCGGCAAGCTTGGCTATCGAAACGTCCAACACACCCGGGTATAGCGCGGTGCGTTGGACGTTTCGCCCCGGGGTTGGCGCGGCGCCCCGCCGGTGGCGGAAGCGTCAGGAAGGCGGCGGGAACAGCACGAGGTGGAGGAGGCCCGCGCCGAGCCCGAGCACGGCGCCGTGGAGGTAGAGGAGCCACTCGTCCTCACGGATCGCGGTACGGAGCATCTCGGAGAAGTCCTTCGGAGCCATCTCGCGCATCCGGTCGGTGATGAGCTTTTGGATTCTGGTCGATTGGCGCCTGTTGAACTCGGGATCGGCGAGCGGGGTCATCGTGTAGTCGACGGCCTCGGTCGCGACGGACTCGCGGATTGCGTCGTACTCCCGCCGTCCCATCGCGACCCTGACGGCAGGGCGCATCGGTCCGATGGCGCGATCGAGCGCGGGGCGCATCGCCGTCTCGATCAGCTTGCGAGTGCGGTCTGAGCGCGGCCCCTGAAGGAGCTCGTCGCCGATGTTGTTCAGGTTCACGATGTCGTCGGCGACGATCTTCGCGTAAACCTCGGCGACCTCGTCTTGGCGCTTCATGAAGAGTCCCTGAGCCTTGATCCCGAAGAAGCTCCGCTCCTCGACCGGCTGGAAGATCATGTAGATCGCGACGAGGTTCGTGAAGTAGCCGACGAAGATCCCGAGCAGCGGGAGCAGCCACCAGAAATGCACAGCGTTCGTAGCGAACGCCACCGGAACCCCTAAAAGAAAGCCAAAGAAGAAGCCGAAGTTGGTGATGAACTTGAGCTCCTTGTGGCCGATCTCCTCGAAGATGCGGTTCGCCATCTCGGGGTTCTCGTCGAAGTAGCGGATCACCATCAGCTTGATGTCGAGGATCTGGTCCGTGTGGGTGCCGATCAGGTCGGTCACCTCGCGGACGATGTCGGGGAGTTGCTCCTGTACGCGCGCGTGGACGCGCTCGCGGACACGGGGAGGCAGGTCATTCCACATCTCCGGGTTCTCCCGCTCCATGATCCTCTCGACCATCTCGCGCATGTCACCGCGCGCCGTCTCGAGGATGTGCTCGGCGATCTTGTCGGGCTCGAGCTGCTGGTAGAACTCGGACGGGCTGCCGAGCTTCGCGATCCCCTTGTCGACCGAGATCGAGCCCATCTTGGCCGCGCGCGAAGGGATGATTCCCTGCCACCCGATCCCGCCGTGCATCACGCCCGGGATCTGCTGAATCTTCCGCGGCAGGAGGGGCACGATGGCCTTGAGGCCCGGGACCCGCGTACCCCGGAAGTAGACGGGGTTGAAGAGCATCCAGACGCCGCTCCAGTTCGTCGTGTACCCGATCGCCCCCGTGAACAACGGGACTGTGATCAGGTTGAGAAGCTCGTCGCTCATCTCAGGCGATCCTCACAGAAAAGACGGCACCCTGCCACGGCTCGGCTTCGCTTGCGCTCCGCCTCACAGAAAAGTGAGGCCTGCGCCACGGTAAGTCGGCTCCTCGGCAATGATCGAGTCACCCTCGACGAGATAGAGCGAGTCGAACCGCTCGCAAAGCTCGCCCGCCTTGGCGTGGCGCATGTAGACGCGGTCGCCGACGCGGAGCTTCTTCGCCGCGGTACCGACGAGCGGCGTCTGAACCTCGCCTGCGCCCTCGTCCGAGTCCAAGGAGAGGCCTGCGGGCATGTAAGGCCGCGGAAGGCGATCGCGCCCAGGTGCGCCCGATGCGATGTAGCCGCCGCCGAGCGCGGTGGCCACGCCTGGATGCGGGCGACGGACGATCGGCACGCAGAAGAACGCCGCAGGGGTCAGGTCGAGTGAGCGGTAGGTGTCGAAGAGCGTGGGCGCGTAAAAGCCGGAGCCGGCGGTCAGCTCCGTCGCTATCCCAAGTTCCTTAGAGCGCGAGAGGCTGCCCGTCCCCCCGGCGTTGACCCACTCGAGCTCTGAGTCCGCCGCCTCGCGAATCGCCGCGATCACGCCCGGGAGCCTCGTTCTGAGTTCGGCCTGGGAGCGCGACTGCACAGCGCGAATCGCCGCGCTCCTCATCGGCTTACCGTCGAGGAGATCGCCCACCCCCGCGATGTGACCCTCGTAGGCCATCGCGCCGACGAGCTTCGTGCCGGGCCGCTCGGCGATCTCCGCCGCAAACCGGCGGGCGTGCTCCGCCGTGCGAATCGGCGAGCGTTTCGGCCCGATGCGCGCGAGTCGTCCTCGCGCCGGCCACCAGCTCGGATCGATGTCGATCGCGACCCGGATTGGCGCCGATCCACGTCCCGTCGCCGCCTCGATCAGGTCGAGATGAGCGGGCTCGTCCACGATCAGGGCGGGGTGTGTATCCGGCCGCTCGGCCGCCAGCGCGGCCAGCGCGGCCAGCGCCTTGCGGTCCGCCGTGGGATAGCCGACGAAGATGTCGTCGTGTCCTTTTTCGGCCAGGTGGAGCGCCTCAGGGAGCGTGAACGAGAGAATTCCGCGGAAGTTCGCGTCGAGGTCGAGAATCCGCTTGAGGACCGCCGTCGAGCGGACCGACTTGGAGGCGATTCGGATCGGCAGGGGCGCGGCCTGTCCGGACAGAGCCGCGGCGTTCTCGCGCATCGCGTCGAGGTCGACGAAAGCGAACGGCGGGGAGATGCCCTCGAAGATCGCGTCGTAGCGGTCTTGAAGCCGTTCGAGCTCGGCTGGGCTCCTCTGGGCCATTGCGCGGCGAGCCTATCCCTATGTATGTAGGGAGGTGGATCGCAACGCCCCTAGAATCGGGCGCTGTGCCCCGGAGAGGTGGCCGAGTGGCTGAAGGCACTCGCCTGCTAAGCGAGTAGGGGGCTAATAGCTCTCTCGAGGGTTCGAATCCCTCCCTCTCCGCTTCCCAGCGTCGCGACGGCGATCTTCCCGTCCAGCGCCTGATTTCGGCCGAGCGATGGACACGAGGAAATGAGCGTCTTTTCGAACCCT
>JALZIJ010000100.1 GCA_030860375.1 Actinomycetota bacterium
TCCTCAGGGAGTCGCACCGGCACCGTAGCGCCGATTGAGCCCTCAGCCAAGCAGGACCGGCGCTGATGCGTCGGCGACCCCATCGCCGACCTGATGTCACCGACGAATTGCCCGCCGTGAAGGCAGCACCAGCAGGCTCGGCGGAATCGATTGGCACGCAAGTGACCCAGATCCTCGGCGAAGCCGAGGTCACTGCAGCCAAGCTTCTCGCCGAAGCCGACTCCCGGACTGACCGTGTGGGGCGTGATGACCTGGTCAACCTGCGGGACTCGCTGAAGGAGCGGATCGAGACCATGCGCGTCGCCCGGGAGCGGCTCTCAAAGCTCGGCGACGGGACCAAGCTTCGGCTGCGCGAAGCCGCCTCGCAGCTTGCGGAGATGCCAGCACGGCTGGCCGCGGTCGTGCAGGATCCAGCCGGCGATGCATCCCTCGATCACGCGTTCGGCGCGGGGGAGTCGGCCGATGACGGCACGCCTACCCACCTGGTGGCTTTGATGGAGGCGGCGGACACGATCGCCGAGGATCTGGCCAAAACGGCGCGCAAGCGCGCCCGTGAGCTTGAGCATGCGGCGCGCCGCGAGGCCGACCGCATCGCCTTGAAGGAGCCAAAGCGCGTAGCCCGAACCTACGATCCGGCCACGCGCAGCGCCGGAGCTCTGCTCCGTGAAGTTGAAGCTCTGAATCAGCTGCTGGGCGCGGACGAGGACGAGGACGTTGCAGAGGCCGCCCAGGTCGAAGAAAGGACGGAAGGATGGAACAGGGCCCGGTGAACGACGGCGAACAGGCAGTGGAAGTCCCCGACAACCTCGCGGACATGAGTCTTCACATCCAGGGGGTCCTGGAAGCGGCTGAGCGCGCCGCTGCGGACACGGTCGATCAGGCGCGCGCCGAGGGCGAGCGCCGGGTGGGAGCAGCAAAGGAACGAGCACAAGAATCGATGGATGAGCGCAACGCGCGAATCCGCGAGATTTCCGACGACCTGCTTCGCCAGGCCGAGGCCATTGAAGACAGGCTCACAAAGCTCGACGACGCTCTGGGGACGGCGATGGAGGACCTGCGGGGCGAGCTCGAACGGCTCCCGGAGCCGCCCGACGACGACGACGCGGAGGGCGAAGACGACCTGGAGCGGGAGAAGTTTTAGCGCGAGCGCTCAATCCGCTGCCCTAGTTCGATCAGATCCGCGCTCAGCGGATTCAACTCCAGCGCCGACGCGAGCTCGCCGCTCGCCGCTCGCGGGTCGGAGCGGATTTGCAACAGGGCCAGGAAGTAGTGAGTTGCCCACTCCTCGGGCCTTTCCGAGGCGGCCTCCGCGAAGGCTGCGATGGCGGCCTCGTCCTGGCCATCTGCACGCAGGATCGCGCCGTGTGCCAACAACGGCTCGATCGAGAGCGGGTTGAGATTGCGAGCGCGGTCAAGGTCGGTTTGGGCCTGCTCCAAGTCGGTTCGCCAGCCGGCGTACGCTGCATCCAGGTAGCGCACGGCGAGATACGGCGGCACTACGCTGAGTGCCAGCAGGCAGGCGGCGCCGGCCGCGAGACGACGCAGTGCCGTCGGCGCCCGCTCATCAGTTGCGCCCGCCGCGGGCGCGGAGGCTGAGCCCAGAAGGCCGAAGACGGGAGCCGTGACTCCGGCGTAGGGCCAAAACCAGTCCAGTGACGCATGCGTCAGCCAATACGCTCCGACGGTGAGGGCGCAGGCAGCGAGGAGTGCCTCGGATCCGCCCAGCCGTAGGCCTCGGAGGGCGCCCAGGGTTGCGCCGGCCATGGCTACGGCAAACAACACCAAGCCGGGATATCCCAGCTCGGACAGGACCTCAAGCTCGACACTGTGAGCGTCGCGTACGCTCTCCGCGCCCTGCTCGCTGCGCTTGATCAGGTAGCTGTAGTGAAATCCGCCGCCGCCGACCCCGAGCAGCGGTTCCTCCTCGGAAAGCTCGAGCGCGACCCGCCAGAAATCATCGCGCTCAGTGCCTGCGTTGACCTCGAACCGGCTCTGGGCCTGACCTACGCCCGGCGTCCCTTGAGTTAGAAACTCGTCGACGCGATCCTCGAC
>JALZIJ010000218.1 GCA_030860375.1 Actinomycetota bacterium
CTTGCGTGCCGCCACCGCTTACGGCGGGCTTTAACGGGAAGGAAATCCGGGGCGTTCACGCCGCTTTTCGCCGAGCGTCGACTCACGCCCATCTATTCGGCGAAATTCGACACTCGACGCTGATCTATTTCAAAGCCACCGAACTGAGGTAGATCGCGTCCGACAGTTGGACGAAATCTCCCTCAGTTGGCGGGCTCGCCGACCAGATCCCCCCGTGGGTGCCATTCGAGTGCGTACCGAGGCACTTTCGCGCTAATGAGCTCGTCTGGGGCGCCCGGGCGAAGAACCTCCCGCCGCCCCTACCCCGACTTGCGTGCCGGCTCGGCCGGCTTCGTCTGCCGCTTCGGCGTGCCGCCGCGCTTGAACAGGCCGCCGCGCAGCGAGGTGAGCTGCTTCGGGTTCATCGTGGCTAATGCTCCGCCGGTGAGCGCCAAGCCGAGCGCCCCGAGCATCTCGAACCAGAAGCCCGCCTGGGGGACAGCCTCGGCGTCGATGAATGACTGGCGCGCGTCGTCGAGGGTGCCTACCTGACCTGCGTCCGGGAGGTCGATCACTAAGAAGAAGAGGACGGCGAGGAACCCCATGGCTGCGACCGCGATTGCTGCCGGCTGGGAGCCGGTGAAGAACGTCACGACGAGGGCGAAGATCGCGAAGGCCGCGACGACCATGATCGCGGGGCCGTGCTGGTCGATCACACTGCGCTCGTCGAGCGGCTCCGCGCCGGGAGGGGTGAACTCGAACATCGTCATGAGCTGCGAGGCGAAGAGCACCACGGCCGCCGCAAGACACGCGAACGGCAGGAGCCGCTCGAGGCGTCCCGCCGTCATCGCCCGGCCTCCGCGGTGCGGCCCGCCCGCCCGGCGCGCCGGCGTCTAAGCCCGCGCACTTGTTGGATGCGTTTGCGTGCCGACCCACCACGGACTCGGCGGCGGTCGGCGTCGGCGGTTGTCGGGCTGAGGACGTGTATCAAGACGGGTGCGAGCAGGATGAGGACTGCGCCGGACACGAGCTGTGCCCAAAAACCCTGGAGAAGCGTCGCCATCACGCTTTCATACTGAATATCGAGGGCCCCTTTGTCGAGACCCACGGGCCGATCCACGGCCAGCGAGATCACGACGACCGCAACTCCGACCCCGACCAAGAGGCGGGCAAGCTTGGGCCGGCCTCTGGCGCTGCCGACCACCACGAGAGCGGCGAACAAAGCCAGCGGCAGCCCAAGCCAGGCATGCGCGCTGCCGACGGACTTGGTCTCAACGGGCGGCGCGGTCGCGACGTCCTCGAGCCCGACGTAGCTGTCTGCCCCGACCGAGACCTCGCGAAGGTCTGCCCACTGCGAGCCCGCCAGCGCAGCTGCGGTTAGAAGGGCGACAAGCGCCGTGGCTCGGGCGGGGGTCACCTCTCGCTGCGCGATGGCGAGCCCGCGGCCGGCGAGCCGCCACGCCGCCACGAGGACGGGCCACGCAAGGAGCCAAGCCCGTAGGACGTAAGCGCCCGCGATCTCCGCCACCCGCATGAATGCCGCGGCAGGCAGGCGCACCAGCTCACGAGCGATCCCAAAGAGCTCGACGCCACTGCGCTTCGCGACGGGACCCATGCTCGCAGCCGCCTTCGAGTAGCGGTCCTTCAATGTCTCGCGTCGGCCGACGGGGGGCACGGCGGGATGCTTGGAAGCGCGGCGCTCCTCGGCGCGAGCGCGCGCGTTCGATTTCGAGGGCTCTGGAGCGCTCGAACCTGGCTTCCTCAGCCGCATCTGGACCCAATCTGAGACTTCATCGTCCTGCTATAGTCAGGCGTCGCTCGCGGCCCGGCCCGAAAGGGTCTTTTTTATGCCCTTTGGGCGTCCGCTGAGCGTTTCCGGACCTCTCCTTAGGACCACACTCTTTCAAAGAACCATGCCTCGCAACTTCTCTTTAGAAAAAACTCGCAACATCGGAATCATGGCGCACATCGACGCGGGTAAGACCACGACGACCGAGCGCATCCTCTATTACACCGGTCGTACCCACAAAATGGGGGAGGTTCACGAGGGCGCTGCCGTCATGGACTGGATGGAGCAGGAGCAGGAGCGTGGCATCACGATCACCTCGGCTGCGACCGCGTGCGAGTGGAAGGACCACCGCATCAACATCATCGACACGCCGGGCCACGTCGACTTCACCGTCGAGGTAGAGCGCTCGCTCCGGGTTCTCGATGGCGCCATCGCCGTTTTCGACTCCGTCGCCGGCGTCGAGCCCCAGTCAGAAACTGTCTGGCGCCAGGCCGACAAGTACCAGGTACCGCGCATCGCCTTCATCAACAAGATGGATCGCATCGGCGCCGACTTCCACAACTCGGTCAAGACGATGAAGGACCGTCTCGGAGCGAACCCGCTCCCCATCCAACTTCCGATCGGCGCCGAGGATCAGCTCAAGGGCGTCGTCGACCTGATCGAGAACAAGGCACTCGTCTGGCACGACGAGCTCGGCACCGACTTCGATTACGAGGACGTTCCGGCCGAAATGGTCGACGAGGTGCACGCGGCGCGCGACGCGCTGATCGCGGCCTGCGCCGACTACGACGACGAGCTCGCCGAGATGTATCTCGACGAGCAGGAAATCCCGCACGAGCGGATCGTCAAGTCCCTTCACCGAGCCACCATGGACCTGAAGATCACGCCCGTCCTTTGCGGCTCCGCGTTCAAGAACAAAGGCGTCCAGCCTCTCCTCGACGCAATCGTCGAGCTCCTCCCGTCGCCGCTCGAGGTGCCGCCGCTGACCGGCTTCATCCCCAACAAGGACGGCTCCGAGGGCGAATCCACGGACCGCCCGCCCGACGACTCCGCCCCCTTCGCGGCCCTGGCCTTCAAGGTCATGTCGGACCCCTACGTCGGCAAGCTGACCTACTTCCGCGTGTACTCGGGCAAGCTCACGTCCGGGAGCCGCGTGCTGAACGCGACCGCCGGGCGCACCGAGCGGATCGGCCGCCTCCTGATGATGCACGCGAACCATCGCGAGGAGATCGACGAGTGCTACGCGGGCGACATCCTCGCCGGCGTCGGCCTCAAGCAGACCTCGACCGGCGACACGCTTGCCGCGCCCGACGCCCCGGTGGTGCTCGAGCAGATCGTCTTCCCCGAGCCCGTGATCGCCGTCGCGATCGAGCCCAAGACGAAGTCGGACCAGGAAAAGCTCGGCGCCGGCCTAGCCCGTCTCGCCGAAGAGGACCCCACCTTCCAGATCGAGACCGACGAGGAAACCGGCCAGACCGTGATTCACGGCATGGGCGAGCTCCACCTGGAGGTTCTCGTAGACCGTCTCATGCGCGAATTCTCCGTCGAGGCCAACGTCGGCCGCCCCCAGGTCGCCTACCGGGAGACGATCCGCCAGCGCTCCGAGAAGGTCGTCGGCCGCTTCGTCCGCCAGACCGGCGGCCGCGGCCAGTTCGGCCATGTGGTCATCAACGTCGAGCCGGCGCCCGAAGAGGGCTTCGACTTCCAGAACAAGATCAAGGGCGGCTCGATTCCCTCTGAGTTCATTCCCGCAGTCCAGCAGGGGATCACCGAGGCGCTCGTCTCGGGCGTCAAGGCCGGCTACCCGATGGTCGACGTCCGCGTCGAGCTGGTCGACGGCTCTTACCACGACGTCGACTCCTCAGAGATGGCCTTCAAGATCGCCGGCTCCATGGCGGTCCAGGAAGCGGCCCGCCGTTCCAAGCCCGTCCTCCTCGAGCCCGTGATGGCGGTCGAGGTCGTTACCCCCGAAGACTTCCTCGGCGACGTGATCGGCGACCTTTCGCGACGGCGCGGCAAGGTTCAAGGTCAAGACCAGCGCGGCAATGCGCTCGCCGTCGCGGCCTTCGTGCCGTTGTCGGAGATGTTCGGATACGCAACGGACCTGCGCTCTTCGACGCAGGGCCGGGCCAACTACTCCATGCAGTTCGAGCGCTACGAGGAAGTACCGGCCAACATCGCCGAGGAGATCGTCGCGTCGCGCTCAGGCGAGGCGTCTGCGGCCGCGTAGCTATATTTCCCGGGTTCAAACCTAAAGAGAAACCAAAGACTTGAGATAAGAGAAAAGAAGGAGTAGGAGAGCCAAATGGCAGAGACTTTTGATCGCAGCAAGCCGCACGTAAACGTCGGCACGATCGGTCACATCGACCACGGCAAGACAACGCTCACCGCGGCGATCACGAAGGTGCTCGCCGAGGCCGGCGGTGGCGAGGCAAAGAGCTTCGAGGAGATCGACAACGCGCCCGAGGAGAAGGAGCGCGGAATTACGATCGCCACCTCGCACGTCGAGTACCAGACCGAGAACCGGCACTACGCGCACGTCGACTGCCCCGGTCACGCCGACTACGTGAAGAACATGATCACGGGTGCCGCCCAGATGGACGGCGCGATCCTGGTCGTCTCGGCCGCCGACGGCCCGATGCCTCAGACACGTGAGCACATCCTGCTTGCCAAGCAGGTCAACGTGCCCTACGTGGTCGTCTTTCTCAACAAGGTCGACATGGTCGATGACGAGGAGCTGATCGAGCTCGTCGAGGAAGAGGTCAAGGATCTCCTCAACGAGTACGACTTCCCAGGCGACGAGACGCCGATCGTCAAGGGCTCGGCCCTAAAGGCGCTCGAGGGTGACGAGTCCGCGGTGAACGCGATCCTCGAGCTCGCCTCGACGCTCGACTCTTACATCCCGGAGCCGCAGCGCGATCTCGACAAGCCGTTTTTGATGCCGATCGAGGACGTCATGACGGTTCCCGGCCGTGGCACCGTCGTCACGGGCCGCATCGAGCAAGGTGTCGTCAACACCGGCGACGAGATCGAGATGGTCGGCATCCGCGACTCGGCGAAGAGCATCGTCACTGGCGTCGAGATGTTCCACAAGACGCTCGATCAGGGCCAGGCGGGCGACAACGCCGGCTGCCTCCTGCGCGGTACGAAGCGCGACGAGGTGGAGCGCGGCCAGGTGCTGTGCAAGCCCGGCTCGATCACCCCGCACACCAAGTTCAAGGCCGAGGTCTATTGCCTCAAGAAGGAAGAGGGCGGACGTCATACCCCGTTCTTCTCGGGCTACCGCCCGCAGTTCTACTTCCGGACCACGGACGTCACCGGCATCGCCAACCTCCCCGAGGGGACGGAGATGGTCATGCCGGGCGACAACGTAGAAATGGTCATCGAGCTGATCCAGCCGATTGCCATGGACAAGGGCCTCCGGTTCGCGATCCGCGAAGGCGGGCGCACCGTTGGCTCAGGGGTTGTCTCGGAGATCACCGAGTAAAGAGCCCCGCACGAGGGATCGGCAATGGCCGATCCCTCTTTTTGCGGCCCGCCGGGTCGCGATTCGTAAGACATAAAACCTTCGACGTGACCGGGGCGGCGCTCCCTTCTAGAGCGGCGCCCCAATCACGCCTCTGAGGGACCAAGAAAGTAAACATGGCGACAATCGCAACAAACAAGATCCGAATCCGCCTCAAGGCCTATGACCACGACGCAATCGACCGCGCCGCGCGTGAGATCGTGGATACGGCGCAGCGCACCGGCGCCACCGTTGCCGGTCCCGTGCCGCTGCCTACGGACAAGAACGTCTACTGCGTGATCCGCTCGCCCTTCAAGGACAAGGACTCGCGCGAGCACTTCGAGATCCGCACTCACAAGCGTCTTATCGATATCCACTCACCCACCCCGAAGACGATCGACTCGCTTCAGCGCCTCGACGCGCTGCCCGCGGGCGTCGACATCGAAATCAAGATTTAGCTGATGAGCGACGCAAGGCGCGAAAGCATGTTTGCCACCCTGGCAAGGGCTGATGTCTGATGGCGGCGATCATCGGCAAGAAGGTGGGTATGACCCAGCTCTTCCAGGAGGACGGCACCGTCGTCCCGGTGACCGTCATTCAGGCCGGCCCCTGCCCGATTACCGGCATCCGCTCGGACGATCGCGACGGCTACACGGCGGTCCAGCTCGCCTTCGACGCGACGCAGGAGCGAAAGCTCACGAGGGCCGAGTTGGGGCACCTCGCAAAGGCCGACGCCGGTCCCATGCGGACGCTCGTCGAATTTCGAGATGAGGACCTCGGCTCGCAGTCAGACCTCAAGATCGGGGATTCCGCGACCGTCGAGCAGTTCGAGCCGGGCCAGCGCGTCAAGGTCGCGGGCGTTGCCATCGGAAAAGGCTTCCAGGGAACGGTCAAGCGCCACGGGTTCAGCCGCGGCCCGGTCTCGCACGGCTCCCACAATGTTCGCGCGCCCGGCTCGGCCGGCGCCTCGGCAGATCCCGCCCGCGTCTTCAAGGGCCAACGAATGCCTGGCCGCATGGGCGGCAAGCGTGCGACGCAAAAGGGCCTCGAGGTGATCGAGATCGATGCGGCGCAGAACCTCCTGATGGTCCGTGGCGCAGTGCCTGGCCCGAAGAACGGCACGCTGGAGGTGCGCACTGATGGCTAGTCCAAAGGTCACAACCCTCGGCAAGCAGGCGAAGTCCGAGTTGCCCGAGACACTTTTCGCCGAGGCCTTTCATGAGTCGCTCGTCCACGACACCGCACGTGCCGAGATGAACGCGAAGCGACGCGGCACCGCGTCCAGCCTCGGCCGGGGTGAGGTCTCCATGACCGGCGCCAAGGCGTGGCGCCAAAAGGGCACCGGCCGTGCCCGCGTTGGCGCACTCGGCGTTCCGCACCGTCGCGGCGGCGGCGCGGCCTTCGGACCCAAGCCGCGCGGCTACACCTTCAAGGTCAACCGGAAGGCACGTCGCAAGGCGCTGCGCGCAGCGCTTTCGGTCCACGCAGACCGTGACTCAGTCGCAGTTCTCGATACGGACGCCTTCTCCGAGCCCTCCACGAAGAAGGCCGCTGAGGCGCTCGCCAAGTGGGGCGCACGCACGCCAACCCTCCTCGTCCTCGATGCCGAGGAGGCTTCCGTGCAAAAGAGCTTTCGGAACATCCAACGCATCACCGTCATGCCCGCGGCCGCGGTGGGCGTCGCGGACGTCCTCGCGCATCGTTCGCTCGTGATTACCCAGGGCGCGATCGAGGTCCTCGAGACCAGAGTCGGCGACGTCAAGCGCGGGAGCAAGGCTGAAGAGAGCACCGAGGAGGGCGATTCCTGATGGATGCCCGCTCGATCATCATCGAACCGGTCGTCTCCGAGAAGAGCTACGCGCTCATGGCGGACGGCAAGTACACCTTTCGCGTCGACGATCGCGCTCATAAGACCCAGATCGCGAGAGCGGTCGAAGAGGTCTTCGACGTCTCGGTCGTCAACGTCCGCACCCAGACCGTGCGCGCCAAGCCGAAGCGCCGAGGCCTTCACTCCGGCAAGACACGCTCGTGGAAGAAGGCCATCGTGAAGCTCGGCCCGGGCGAGCGGATCGAGCTCTTCGAAGGGGCGGCGGCAGAGTAATGATCGAGGCGAACCGCCGAAGGCGAGGTGAGCACTAGTGGCAATGCGACGTACGAAGCCGACGAGCCCCGGGCGTCGTTTCTCGACGTACCAGAAGCGTGAGGAAGTCACGACCGATCGCCCGCACAAGGCGCTCACGAAGGGCAAGCGCTCGACGGGCGGGCGAAACGCCCACGGCCGCGTCACGGCGCGCCACCGTGGCGGCGGCGCCAAGCGTCGCTACCGCGAGATCGACTTCAAGCGTCTCAAGGACGGCGTGCCCGCGAAGGTCGCGACGATCGAGTACGACCCGAACCGGACCACCTACATCGCGCTCCTCCACTACGCGGACGGCGCCAAGAGCTACATCCTGGCTCCGCAGGGCTTGGGCGTCGGCACCGTCGTCCAGTCGGGCCCCGGCTCGGACATCCGATCCGGCAACTGCCTCGAGCTCCGCACCATCCCGACGGGAACCATCGTCCACAACGTCGAGCTGATTCCCGGCCAGGGCGGCCGTCTGGGCCGCGCCGCGGGCACTTCGATCCAAGTCGTGGCGAAGGAGGGTGAGACGGTGACGCTTCGCTTGCCCTCGTCCGAGATGCGCATGGTTCGCGCGAATTGCCGCGCGACCATCGGCACGCTCTCAAACTCCGAGCACCAAAACGTCACAGTCGGCAAGGCCGGCCGCAGCCGCCACAAGGGCATTCGTCCGCAGACGCGCGGCGTCGCGATGAACCCCGTTGACCACCCGCACGGTGGCGGCGAGGCTCACAAGACCCCTGGCGGGCATCCGCGCACGCCGTGGGGCAAGCCCACGCTGGGCTACCGGACCCGCAAAAAGGGCAAGGCGTCCAGCGCGATGATCGTGCGTGGCCGCAGGCGTGGCAAGAAGAAGCGTTAAGGCAGGAGAGTTTTTATGGGCAGATCAACAAAAAAGGGACCGTTCGTCGAGGAGCGCCTCATGGGGCGCATCAACAAGATGAACGAGTCGAACCAGAAGAACATGGTGAAGACCTGGTCGCGCACTTCGACCGTCTTCCCCGAGATGGTCGGGCACACGATCGCCGTCCACGACGGGCGAAAGCACGTGCCCGTCTTCATCTCGGAATCGATGGTCGGGCACAAGCTCGGCGAGTTTGCGCCCACCCGCACCTTCCGCGCCCACGGGGGCAGGGAGCGATAGATCTGATGAGCGACGTGAGGCGCGAAAGCAAATTTCCCCGAGTGGCAACGGAGGTGTTCTGATGGCGAAGGCAACTGACACCCCCGATGCGCCAGTCGTGCGCGCCAGCGCCAAGTACCTGCGCGTCGCTCCGCGCAAGGCGCGGCTCGTCGCCGATCAGGTCCGCGGCCTCAGCGTGCCCGAGGCGCAGGAGCTCTTGAACTTTTCGACGCGAAACGCGGCGCTCGACATCCTGAAAGTCATCGACTCGGCAGCCGCAAACGCCGAGAACAATCACGACCTGGTCGCGGACGAGATGGAGATCTCGGAGATCCGCGTCGACCAGGGCCCTACCCTCAAGCGGTGGCGCCCGCGGGCCAGGGGCCGCGCCACACGCATCGAGAAGAAGACGAGCCACATCTCCGTGGCCCTCACGCCCTCCGAGTAGACGAAAGAGATCTGATGAGCGACGCAAGGCGCGAAACGACCATTGCCACCCTGGTGAGGGAGATCTTCTAATGGGTCAAAAAGTTCATCCCGAAGGCTTCCGCGTCGGCTACATCCATGATTGGAAGTCGAACTGGTTCAACCAGCGCGAGTTCGCGGATTACCTCAACGAAGACCTTAAGATCCGCGACCACATCGAGAACCGGCTTGCCCACGCGGGTCTCTCTGACATAACGATCGTCAAGCAGCGCGGCGAGATCACCGTCGACATCAACACGGCCCGCCCGGGCATCGTGATCGGCAAGTCGGGGTCCGAGGTCGACGCGCTCCGCCGCGACCTCCACAAGCTCACCTCCAAGCCCGTCAAGGTGAATATCAAGGAGATCAAGCGACCCGAGCTCGACGCGAAGCTCGTGGCCCAGTCGATCGCCGAGCAGCTTCAGAACAGGGTCGCCTTCCGCCGCGCGATGAAGCGGGCGCTCACCTCCGCGATGCGTTCCGGCGCCAAGGGCGTGAAGGTCCAGGTCTCCGGCCGACTCGGCGGCGCCGAGATGGCCCGAACCGAGGGCTACTCGGACGGACGCGTGCCGCTCCACACCCTTCGCGCGGACATCGACTACGGCTTCGTCGAGGCCAAGACCACGACGGGGCGCATCGGCGTCAAATGTTGGATCAACAAGGGCGAGGTCATGCCCGAGGGCTACCGGACCGCGGGCGACGAGCTTGAAGAGCTCCAGCCGCGCAACCGCAAGAAGCGCGACCGCGACCGCGACCGCAGGCCGCGTCAAGGGGCCCGCCCCCAGGGGAGCGGCGCTGCGGCCGCGTCTCAGCCCGCTGCCACTCCGGCCGCTGCGCCGTCGTCCAAGCCGGTTGCGCCGCCCGCCGCCGCTACACCGCCCCTTGCCACAGCGACAGCCCCGGAGGTACCGAGCCCTGGGCCTGACCCCGCGACGCCGAGCCCGGGGTCTGACCCCTCCCCTCCGAAGCCTGCGGATTCCACGAGCGCTGGCGAGGGGTCTGACCCCTCGGTCGCCGACGCCGAAGGTGAGGGCTGATGCTGGCCCCCAAGCGAGTCAAGCACCGCAAGGTGATGCGCGGCAAGCGCCGCGGCTTCACAAAGGGCGGCGCCGACATCAACTTCGGCGAATACGGTCTGAAGTCGCTCGAGCGCGGCTGGGTCACAAACCGCCAGATCGAGGCCGCTCGCGTTGCGATGACCCGCAAGATCAAGCGTGGCGGGAAGGTCTGGATCAATGTCTTTCCCGACAAGCCCTTTACGAAAAAGCCCGCCGAAACTCGGATGGGCTCAGGCAAGGGCAACCCGGAAGGCTGGGTCGCCGTCGTCAAGCCGGGCCGTGTCATGTTCGAGCTCTCCGGCGTGTCGGAGGACCTCGCCAAGGAGGCGATGCGCCTCGCGGGCCACAAGCTTCCCGTGAAGACGAAGTTCGTGACGCGAGAGGGGGCGGAGCAGTGAGGGCCTCCGACGTTCACGCGCTGTCCGACACGGATTTGGTCGAGGCGCTTCGCAACGGGAGGCGGGAGTCGTTCAACCTGCGATTCCGCCATGCGACCGGCGAGCTCGAGAACACGGCGGGGATCGGCGCTTCGCGCCGCGACCTGGCACGTCTTTTGACCATCGCGCATCAGCGCGGAATCGACGTCGAGAAGGAACTGAGAAACCGGAGCTGATGGCCGAAGAAGAAGAAAACGTGGAGACGCAGGAGCCGGGGTCTGACCCCGAAGCCGCCGCGAGCGCTGATGCCGCCGACGAGGGGTCTGACCCCACAGAAGCCGGCGAGTCGTCTGACCCCACAGAAGACGCCACTGCTGAGGCAGCACCCGCTGAAGAGCCCGTGCCTGAGACCGACGAAGCGCCTGAAGAGCCGGCAGCAGAGTCTGAGGAGGCGCCCGCCGCTGCGCCCGTAGAGCCGGCCGAGCCGGAAGAGGTCTTGTCGCCAAAGGAAGCTCGAAAGCGCCGTCGCTCGATCCATTCGGGTGAAGCCGGACCAACTCGCAGCCCTGAGGACCGTGCGACCCAGCGCGTCGAACGGCGGCGGGCCAACGCTCAGGCCCGCAGCCGTCGCCGCTCCCAGGAGCGCGCGAAGGGCGGCGAGCCCGGCCAAGGCACGCCTGCCTCCGATCGCGAGCCCGGAGTCCGCAAGACCCAGCTCGGCACGGTTGTCTCGGACAAGGCAGACAAGACGATCACCGTCCGGGTCGACATCGTCCGGCGCCACCGCCGCTACGAAAAGGTCGTCCGCCAGTCGGCGACGGTCCACGCGCACGACGAGCGAAACGAAGCCTCAGCAGGCGACCTGGTCCGCGTCGTCGAGTCGCGCCCGCTTTCGCGTCTCAAGCGCTGGCGCCTGGTCGAAGTCATAGAGAGAGCCAGATGATCCAGCAGGAGTCACGACTGAGAGTCGCCGACAACTCGGGAGCACGGGAGATCCTCTGCATCCGGGTCAAGGGCGGGCACCATCGCCGCTATGCCGGCGTGGGCGACATCATCACCGCCACGGTCAAGACGGCGACCCCGCACGGCGGGGTCCGCAAGGGCGAGGTCGTCCAGGCGGTCGTCGTTCGCACGCGCAAGCAGCTCGGGCGCTCCGATGGCACCTACATCTCGTTCGATGAGAACGCCGCGGTGCTCCTCGACGCGCAGAACAACCCCCGCGGCACTCGCATCTTCGGCCCCGTCGCTCGCGAGCTCCGCGAGAAGAACTTCATGAAGATCGTTTCTCTGGCTCCGGAGGTGCTCTAGCTCATGCCTGCCAAGAAGCGCAAGCCGGAGCCGAAGGGCAAGCCGATGCGGATTCGCTCAGAAGACGTCGTGCTCGTCACCTCAGGCAAAGACAAGGGCAAAACGGGGAAGGTGCTCCGCACCCAGCCTTCGAGGCGCCGCGTCTACGTTGAGGGGCTCAATATCGTGAAGAGGCATTCGCGGCCGCGTTCGGTGAAGGACACGCAGCGCGGGGACTCAGGCGGCATCCTCGAGCAGGAGGGACCGATTCACGTCTCCAACGTGATGCTGGTGGATCCCACCGACAACAAGCCGACGCGGGTAGGCGTGCGCCTGACCGACGACGGCAAGCGCCAGCGCTACGCCAAGCGCAACGGCAATCCACTGGACTGATGATCTGATGAGCGACGTAAGGCGCGAAAGCAAATTTGACCCCCTGTCAAGAGATTTGTAAATGGAAGCTTCAACAGCAACACCCGAGAACGAGACCGAGACGGCTGCGCCGCAGTCGCAGGGTCCACCGCCGCGCATGCGCGAGCGCTACGAAGCGGAGATCGTCGATGCGCTCGTAAAGAAGTTCGGCTACACGAGCCGCATGCAGGTCCCCGGCCTCGTCAAGATCACGCTCAACATGGGCGTCGGCGACGCCAAGCAGTCCACCCCCGTCCTCGAGTCGGCCATGGAGCAGCTCGGGACCATTGCCGGGCAGCGGCCAAGCGTGCGCCGCGCCCGCAAATCGATCGCGTCGTTCAAGCTCAGAGACGGCATGCCGGTCGGCGTCGCCGTGACGCTTCGCGGTGCCCGTATGTGGGAATTCTTGGACCGGCTCATCTCGATCTCGATCCCACGTATTCGCGACTTCCGCGGCATGTCGGCCCGCGCCTTCGACGGCCGCGGGAACTACTCGATGGGTGTCCGCGAGCAACTCATCTTCCCCGAGATCGATTACGACTCGGTCGACGAGACGCGAGGCCTCGACATCGCCATCACCACGACCGCGCAGACCGACGAGGAGGGCTTCGAGCTCCTCCTCGCCCTCGGCTTCCCCTTCTCGCAGGAGGGCCGTCCCGGCCAGGAGGACGACTCAGCAGCGGCGGCAGAAGAGGAGCAGCGCCACGAAGAGGCACGCATCCGTGCCGAAGCCGAGCAGGCCGCGCTCGAGCAGCTGAAGGAAGAAAACCCCGAGGCCTACGAGAAGCCCGTTCGTGAGGATGAGGACGGCGAGGGCGAAGGAACCGAGGGCGATGCCGGCGCCGCCGGTGGAACGGATTCAAAGAGCGATTCGAGCGAAGGGACGGACGGCTAGACATGGCAAAGACGTCAAAGATCGCCAAGCAGGAACGCGAGCCCAAGTATGCGTCGCGCAAGCACAACCGATGCCGTCGCTGCGGGCGCTCACGCGCCTACTACCGCAAGTTCGGCCTCTGCCGCATCTGCCTGCGCGAGGCCGCGCACAAGGGCTACGTGCCCGGAATGACCAAGTCGAGCTGGTAACCATGTATGTGATGAGCGACGCAAGGCGCGAAACCAGCATGAGTGCCGTTAGGTATCTCTGAATTTATGCTTACCGATCCGATCTCCGATTACCTGACCCGCGTGCGAAACGCGCTACGGGCCGAGCACCCCGATGTCGAGGTGCCGTCGTCACGCCTGAAGAAGGAGATCACCCGCATCTTGAAAGAGCAGGGCTACATCTCCAGCTACGACGTCGAGCCGACCCAGGTGGGCGAGGTCATCAAGATCCAGCTCCGCTACGCGGAAGGCCGAAAGCCCGTGATCACGGGCATCCAGCGCGTCTCGCGCCCCGGCCGTCGCCGCTACGCGGACAAGACGCAGATCCCGCGCGTAATGGGCGGAATGGGAACGGCGATCGTCTCGACCTCCGTCGGCGTCATGACCGGCCACGAGGCAAAGGCCAAGGGCGTCGGCGGCGAAGTCGTCGCGTTCGTTTGGTGAATAGATCTAATGAGCGACGTAAGGCGCGAAAGAAACATGAGTGTCGGTAGGTCCCCCATGAGCGACGTTAGGCGCGAAACCAACTTTGCCCTAGTGGCAACGGAGGTTCTTTCATGAGTCGTATTGGAAGAATGCCGATAGACGTGCCGGACGGCGTGACCGTTTCGGTCGACCCTGGTCTCGTTTCCGTCAAGGGCCCGAAGGGCGAGCTGTCGCAGGTGGTCAGCCGCGATATGAAGATCTCAGAGGGGGAGGGTGGGGCGCTCACCGTCGAGCGGCCCACGAACCGAGGCGAGCACCGCGCGCTCCACGGCCTCACGCGGAGCCTCGTCGCGAACATGGTCGAGGGCGTGACGGCCGGCTACGAGAAGCGCCTCCAGATCCAGGGCGTCGGCTATCGCGCTGCGCTCCAGGGCAGGAACCTGAGCCTGAGCGTCGGCTTCTCCCACGTCGTCCTGATCGAAGCCCCCGAAGGCATCGAGTACGAGGTCCCTCAGCAGACCGAGGTGATCGTACGCGGCATCGACAAGCAGCTCGTCGGCGAGATGGCGGCCCGTATCCGGCGCGTCCGCCCGCCCGAGCCGTACAAGGGCAAGGGCATTCGCTACGCGGGCGAACTGGTCCGCCGCAAGGTCGGAAAGCGAGCCTAGGCATGCCGCTCAAGACCAAGAACGCTCAGAGGCTCCGCCGCCGCCGCCGCGTGCGCGCCAAGGTGCGCGGTACCGCCGAGCGCCCGCGCATCTCCGTCTTCCGCTCCAACCGCGGCGTCGCGGCGCAACTGATCGACGACGATCAGGGCAAGACGCTGGCCGCCGTCTCGTGGACCGAGGACGAGCTTCGAAAGCTCGACCGCTCCGAGCAGGCAAAGCAGGCGGGCGAGCTCCTGGCAAAGCGCGCGAAGGACGCAGGGGTCACCTCCTGCGTCTTCGATCGCGGCGGTTACCGTTATCACGGCCGTGTCGCCGCACTGGCCGAGGGCGCCCGCGAAGGCGGCCTGGAGTTCTAATGACTCAGATGAAGGGCTTTAGCCCCGAAAGCAGCGTTTGCCGGTATTTGTGGTCTCTACCCTCCTTGATTCGATGAGCCGCGAACGCGAATACAAGACCGTGAGCCCGCAGGGGCTCGACCTCCAGGAGCGCGTGATCGAGATCAATCGCGTCGCCAAGGTCGTCAAGGGCGGCCGGCGCTTCTCGTTCACCGCCCTCGTTGCCGTGGGCGATGAGCGCACCGTGGTCGGGATCGGCTACGGCAAGGCGCGCGAGGTCCCGCTCGCAATTCAAAAGGCAGTCGAGAACGCGCGCAAGGACCTGATCGAAGTGCCGATGTACGGGCAGACGATCCCGCACAAGATCGTCGGCCGCTACGGCGCGGGCCACGTGGTCCTTCGCCCGGCCAGCCCCGGTACCGGCGTGATCGCCGGCGGCGGAGTCCGAGCGGTGCTCGAGCTCGCGGGCATCCGCGATGTGCTCTCGAAGTCACTCGGTACGCAGAACCCGATCAACCTCGTCAAGGCCACGATGGACGGCCTTCACCAGCTTCGCCGTCCGCAGGATGTCGCCAAGCTTCGCGGCCTGACGGTCAATCAGGTCCTCGGGCTCGACAAGATGGCAGAGGCGAAGAAGCTTCGCGAGTCAGAGAACGGCGACGCCCTCGACGTGACACCTACACCGGTCGCGGTCGGTGCACCGAGGGCGGGGTCTGCCCCCTCCTCTCCGGATGCTGGGGCTTCCGCAAGCGCTGGCGAGGGGTCTGACCCCACAGTCGCCACCAGCCCCGGCGAGGGGTCTGACCCCTCGGGTGATCGAGATGGCTGACGTCAGCCTCAAGCAAGTCCGCTCTTCGATTGGCTCCGGCCGCAAGCAGATCGAGACCCTGAAGACTTTGAAGCTCGGAAAGATCGGCCGCGAGTCGACCCTCGAAGACACGCCGCAAATGCGCGGCGCGCTTGCGAAGGTCGAGCACCTCGTCGAGGTCAAGGACTCCTGATGACCCGCCTCGACCCCGAAGAGATCGGCCTCCATTCCCTTCGCCCAAAGGCGGGCTCGCGCCATTCGCGAAAGCGCCTCGGGCGTGGCAAGGGTTCGGGCCAGGGCAAGACCGCCGGACGCGGCCACAAGGGCGCCGGCTCCCGTGCGGGCGCCAAGCGCCGCGTTGGCTATGAGGGCGGCCAGAACCCGATCCACATGCGCACGCGAAAGCTCAAGGGCCCCACGAAGAAGATGTCCATGCCCTTTGAGCCCTTCCGCACCCACACCCAGCCGGTGAACGTCTCCGACCTCGAGGCTCGCTTCGACAAGGACTCAGAAGTCACGCCGGACACATTGCGCGCGGCGGGCCTCGCGACGCGAAAGCACCCTGTGAAAGTGCTTGGCCGCGGTGAGATCTCGACGGTGCTCACGGTTCGGGCACATGCCTTCTCGGCTTCCGCTCGGGAAAAGATCGAGGGCGCAGGCGGCACCTGCGAAGTTATCGAGAGCTAAGTGGACTGATGCTTCAGACCATCGCCAACGCGTTCAGCGTTCCGGAGATCCGGCGAAAGCTGGCGTTCACCGCGGCGATGCTCCTTCTATACCGGCTCGGGGCCTACATCCCGTCGCCAGGCGTCGACGCTTCGGCTCTCGAGGCTCTCGAAGGCAACTTCGCCGACTCGAACATCCTCGGCTTCCTCAACCTCTTCTCAGGCGGCTCGCTGCAGCGGCTCTCGCTGTTCGCGCTCGGGATCATGCCGTATATCACCGCCTCGATCATCCTGCAGCTTTTGACCGTGGTCGTGCCTGCGCTGGAGCGTCTCTCGAAGGAAGGTGAGGTCGGCCAGCAGAAGATCACGCAGTACACCCGCTACCTCACCGTTGGCCTCGCCGCCGCCCAGTCCGTCGGCTACGTCTTCCTCTTCAACTCGCCCAGCTTCGGCGGCACCGACGTGATCGACGGCGCGCTCAACTTCGGCAACATAATGCTGATCGTGATCTCTCTGACCGCCGGCGCCACGTTGCTCATGTGGTTCGGTGAGCTGATCACCCAGCGCGGCATCGGGAACGGCATCTCACTGATGATCTTCGCTTCGATCGCCGCTTCGATCCCCGGTGGAATCCAGGCATGGTGGACCAACTCGGACCAGGTCTTCGTCGTGATGATGCCGTTCGTCGCGCTTGCCGTCATCGTCGGCATCGTCTACGTCCAGGAAGGGCAGCGGCGGATCCCGGTTCAGTACGCAAAGCGGGTCGTCGGCCGGCGCATGACGACGGGCGGTTCGACGTACCTCCCGCTTCGCGTGAACATGGCGGGCGTCATCCCGGTCATCTTCGCGGCGTCGATCATGGCCTTTCCGCCCACAATCGGCCAGCTTCTCGGCGGCGCCCAGGACAACTTCTGGACTGATTTCGCGAACTTCTTCAGCCCGAACGGGTGGGCCTATGTGGCCGGCGAGGTCTTCTTCATCATCATCTTCACCTACTTTTACACCGCCGTCACCTTCAACCCGGTGGACCAGGCAGACAACCTCAAGAAGTACGGCGGCTTCATCCCGGGCGTTAGGCCCGGGCGACCTACGGCCGAGTACCTGGACCGCATCCTCTCGAGGCTCACCTTCCCAGGAGCGCTATACCTGGGCGCGATCGCAGCCCTGCCGACGATCCTGATCTCGCAGACCTCGGCCAACTTCTTCTTCGGGGGCACCTCGATCCTGATCGTCGTCGGCGTCGCGCTCGACACGGTGAAGCAACTGGAAGCCCAGCTCATGATGCGCAACTACGAGGGCTTCCTCAAGTAGCAAGCGCGGACGCTGCAAACCGGCGCCTGGCGTTGTCCTCGCCCGATCGCCTCGCTCACTTGGGATACACCCAAGCTCGCTTCGTCGATAGGGCTGCGTCCTAGCCAGGCTTGGTTTTCGCGTCCGTTCGTAGTTCGAACGACGGGGCAGACCCTCTAGGCTGTCTCGCCCATGTCCCAGCTAAATCTCGTACTTCTCGGACCGCCCGGATCAGGCAAGGGCACCCAGGGCGAGCGTCTGCAATCTGACCTCGACCTGCCGTACTACGCAACCGGGGACATCCTGCGGGCCGCGGTTCGCGACGAGACCGAGATCGGCAAGGACGCGAAGGCTTACATGGACAAGGGCGACCTCGTTCCGGATCAGGTGATCATCGATGTCATCGCCGAGCGGATCGACTCCCACGAGGCCGAGGACGGGTTCATTCTCGATGGCTTTCCGCGCACGGTCGGCCAAGCGAATGCTCTGGTGGACAAGCTCGACGAGCTCCGAAGCCGTCTGACCGCGGCGATCCTGATCTCGGTGCCTGACGAGGAGGTAGTGAGGCGCCTGAGCGGCCGACGGACGTGTTCCAACGGACATATCTTCCACGTAGAGTTCGACCCGCCTGAAGAAGAGGGAGTCTGCGACGTGTGCGGCGAGGAGCTCCGCGTTCGCGACGACGACAAGCCCGAAGTCGTCAAGCACCGCCTCGAGCAGTACCGGGAGAAGACCGAGCCGCTGGTCGAGTGGTACTCAGAGCGCGGGTTGCTCGAGCGGATCGACGGCTCGAAGGCGCCAGACGACGTCTACGAGGATGTCCGCGCGCTGATGGCGACTCTTCGCATGGAAGAAGAGGCCTAGATTGACTGCGACGGCCCGCCTGGCGACCAGCCGTCAGATGAGCTAGCCGCTATGTACAAGGGCGGCATTATTCTCAAGACCCCGTCCCAGGTCGAGGCGATGGCCGCGGCCGGTGAGGTGCACGCTCGCTGTCTGCGCATGCTGATCGGCAAATGCCGGCCGGGTGTCACCACTGCCGAGCTCGACGAGGCGGCCGAGCGGTTCATCCGCTCACAGGACGCGACGCCTACCTTCAAGGGCTACCGCGGCTTCCCGGGATCGATTTGCGCCTCCCCGAACTCGATGGTCGTTCACGGCATTCCTGACGCGTCCGCGCTCAAGCGAGGCGACGTGCTTTCGATCGACGTCGGGATAACGAAGGACGGCTGGGTAGCCGACGGCGCCGTGACCGTGCCGATCGGGGAGGTGAGCGATGAGGCGACACGTCTCCTCGCGGCCACCGACACGTCGCTGCATGCAGGCGTAGCGGCGGCTCAGCCCGGAGGTCGCCTCGGCGACGTTTCCAGCGCCGTGCAGGAGGCCGTCGAGGCGGAGGGCTTCAGCGTCATCCGGAGCCTGGTCGGCCACGGCGTCGGGCGTGACATGCACGAGGACCCGCAGGTACCCAACTTCGGCACCGCCGGGCGCGGCCCCGAGCTCGAACCAGGCATGGTCTTCGCCCTTGAGCCGATGACTGCCGCAGGCTCGCGCGAGGTCGTCACGGGTGGGGACGGCTGGGCCGTCTATTCGGCCGATCAATCGCTCACGGCCCACTTCGAGTTCACAATCGCCGTGACCGAGGACGGGCCCCGGATTCTCACCCCGTGGCACGAAACCTGAGCAGTTGTCGCTGCTATATTCACTGGCCGGCTTCGGCTAGAAGCCGTGCCTGCGCGTCCGATTCATGGGACGTACGGGCGTTCTGCAAGATACGACTGTGAAGGGCGTTTTTCGAACGCTGTGAAAGTACGAGCGTCAGTAAAGCCAATGTGTGAGCGGTGCCGCGTGATCAAGCGGCGTGGCGTCGTGCTCGTCATTTGCTCGAATCCGCGGCATAAGCAGAGGCAGGGTTAGTTGATGAGCGACGCAAGGCGCGAAACCATGTTTGCCACCCTGGCAAGGGCGAGTTTCTGATGGCGCGCATTGCGGGAGTGAACCTGCCTCTCAACAAAAGGATCGAGATCGGCCTCACCTACGTCCATGGGATCGGTCGCGCGACTGCGAACGATCTACTAGAGCAGGCGAAGGTAGATCCGAACACCTACGTCAAGGACCTCACCGAGGATGAGACGATCAAGCTTCGCGATGCGGTTGAGGCCGCTGGCGTCGAGGGCGACCTTCGCCGGGAGCGCTCGCAGAACATCAAGCGCCTTTCAGAGATCGGCTCCTATCGCGGCCTTCGCCACCGCCGCGGGCTACCGACCCGGGGCCAGCGCACGAAGACCAATGCTCGCGGGCGCAAGGGCCCCAAGCGCATGTCGATCGCCGGTAAGAAGAACCCCACTAAGTAGATGAGCAACCTCGTTGCGAAACAAGCATGTGTCGGTAGGTATCTGTGAGCCCCCAGCCTAAGAAGAAGGGCCGTCCGCGCCGCAGGGTTCGCAAGAACGTCCCCTACGGAATCGCCCACATCAAGACTTCGTTCAACAACACGATCGTCACGATCACCGATCCCGAGGGGAACGTGATCGTGTGGGAGTCGGCCGGGTCCGCGGGCTTCAAGGGCTCGCGCAAGTCCACGCCGTTCGCCGCTCAGGTGACTGCCGACGCCGCCGCCCGTAAGGGCATGGAGCACGGCCTCGAGCGCGTCGAGGTCCATGCCAAGGGTGCGGGCTCCGGTCGCGACACGGCGATCCGCTCGCTTCAGGCGGCCGGGTTGAACGTGACCACGGTGAAGGACGTGTCCCCCCAGGCCCACAACGGCTGTCGTCCGAAGAAGAGGCGGAGGGTATGAGTCCTATGAGCGACTCTGTCGCGAAACCAGCTTGTGCCGTTAGGTATCTCCGCGAAGGAGAGGCGATCTAGATGGCTCGCGACACCGGACCTCAGTGCAAGCAGTGCCGTCGAGAGGGCCAGAAGCTTTTCTTGAAGGGCGAGCGCTGCCTCACCGACAAGTGCGGCGTCGAGCGCCGCTCGTATCCGCCGGGCGAGCACGGCCGCACCCGCGTTCGCGCCTCGGAATACCGAAACCAGCTTCGGGAAAAGCAGAAGACCCGTCGTTACTACCAGCTGCTGGAAAAGCAGTTCCGCGCCTATTACGAGAAGGCCGCGCGCCAGCCCGGCGTCACCGGTGACAACCTCCTCCGCCTTCTCGAGCGCCGCTTCGACAACGTCTTGGTAAGGCTCGGCTTCGCGGCCTCGCGCCGTCAGGCAAGGCAGCTCATCACCCACGGACATTGGATGGTGAACGGCCGCCGCGTCGACATTCCGAGCTACCAGGTTCGAACCGACGACCTGATCCAGGTCAAGCCGGACGCGAAGGCGACGGACGTGGTCCGCGCCGCAACTGAATTGACCGCCGCGGTTCCGCCGTGGCTCCAGGCAGATCACGACTCCCTGACCGCAAAGGTCCTCCGCCTGCCAGAGCGCGTGGAGATCGAGACCCCCGTTCAGGAGCAGCTGATCGTCGAGCTCTACTCCAAGTAGAGCCAAACAACGCCCTTGCCAGGGGGGCAAAGACAGTTTCGCGACAAAGTCGCTCACCGACAACTCACCTTCTAAAGACCGGAGATAAAGATCATGACCACCCTGCCCGAGTTTCAGATTCCGAAGATTTCGAAGGAAGACGTCGCCGACAACAAGGGCACGTTCACGATTGAGCCACTCGACAAGGGGTTCGGCTACACGTTCGGAAACAGCCTGCGCCGAGTCCTTCTCTCCTCGCTCGGAGGCGCCGCGATCACGAGCGTGCGTATCGAGGGGGTCGCACACGAGTTCTCGACTGTGCAGGGGGTCAAGGAGGACGTGACCGACATCGTCTTGAACCTGAAGGACATCGTCGTTCGCATGCACACCGACGCCGACGAGGTAGAGGCGCCGCTGGTGGCGACCGGCCCCGGTGACGTGACGGCGAAGGACATCGACCTTCCCGCGGGCGTCGAGATCCTGAACCCCGAGGCGCCCATCGCGACCCTCGAGAAGAAGACCAAGCTCGAGATGTACCTCACGATCGGCCGCGGCCGCGGCTACTCGCCGGCTGAGGAAAACAAGTCCGAGGAGCAGCCGATCGGCGTAATCCCGATCGACTCGATCTTTTCACCGATCCGCCGTGCGGCTTACTCGGTCGACTCCGCCCGCGTAGGTCAGCGAACGGACTTCGACAAGCTCGCGCTCGAGGTCGAGACCGACGGCTCGATCGAGCCCGGTTCCGCGCTTCGTGAGGCGGCTGAGATCCTGATCAAGTCGCTCGCGATCTTCACGGATGCCGACAGGGTCGATGAGCTCACCGCGCGTGATGCCTTCGAGGCCATCGGAGCCGATCCGCTAACGCCCGGAGCCGCACCCGCCACCGATGGCGACGACCGCCTGATCGAGGAGCTCGAGGTTGGCGTTCGCGCGTACAACTGCCTCAAGCGCGCCGGCATCCAGACCGTCGGCGACCTTGTCACGCGCTCTGAGTCGGAGTTGAACGCCATCCCGAATTTCGGCCGGCGCTCGACCGAAGAGGTCATCGACGCGCTCCATCAGCTCGGCCTTTCGCTGCGCGGCGAGTAGCGTTTAGAGCGGGTTTTTTGAGGAATGCGTCACTCGAAGCAAAAAGGCAAGCTCAATCGCGACAAGTCGCACCGTAAGGCGCTGATGAAAAACCTCTGTCGCGAGGTGATCGACCACGAGCGGATCAAGACGTCCGAAGCAAAGGCAAAGGCCGTGAAGCCTCAGCTGGAAAAGCTCATCACGCTGGGCAAGCGCGGCGACCTTCACGCTCGCCGGCAAGCTCTTTCTGAGCTCGGGCAGGACAAGTTCCTGGTCCACAAGCTCTTCGAGGAGATCGCCCCTCGGTATGCCGAGCGCCCGGGCGGCTATGCGCGCATCGTGAAGCTTGGGCCGAGGCGCTCGGACTCCACCGAGATGGTCCTCCTAGAGCTGGTCTAGATCGGCGGGCCCTTGGGGACCTGGAAGCTGACAATCGCGTATGACGGCTCGGACTTTTTAGGCTGGGCTCGCCAGCCCGGCCTCCGGACCGTTCAGGAAGAGCTGGAAGACGGCATCTCACGGATCCTCGGCGGCACACCGGTGGGGCTTGCGGTCGCCGGGCGGACCGACGCGGGCGTTCATGCGCTCGGGCAGGTCGCGAGCTTTTCGCTTGACCACGACCCGCCCGATCGCTTTGTGAGGCGCATCAACGCGGTCCTGCCTCGTGACGTGTCGGTGCTTGCCTGCGAGCCCGCACCGGACGGGTTCAACGCGCGCCGGTGGGGGACTTCGCGCCGCTACCGTTACCGCTTCCTGACCACGGAGCACCGCACGCCTTTCGAGGAGGGGCGAGCATTGTGGTGGCCTTACCCGCTCGACCGCGAAGCGCTTAAAGCATGCGCTGCGGCAATCGAGGGTGTGCACGACTTCACCGCGTTTACGCCCACTCAGACGAAACACAAACGTTTCGACCGGCGGGTGCTTTCGGCGTGCTGGGAGGACGAATGTGAAGCTGTATTGGTCTTCGCCATCGAGGCTGACGCGTTCATGCGAGGCATGATCCGGGTTCTCGTCGGGACGATGATGGAAGTGGGTGCCGGTAAGCGCTCGCTCGAAGACTTCGAGTCTCTCCTCCGGGGTGCGCCGCGCGAGCGCGCGGGGGAAACGGCGCCGCCTCACGGCCTCTACTTCGCGGGCGTCGAGTTCGGGGACGGCCCCGCCTTCGAGTATCCAGGCGGTTCATAGACTCGTGGGCGGCATGCACGTCCTGGTCACCAACGACGATGGAATCTCCGCTGAGGGCATTCAGGCGCTTCGCCGGGCGCTTCGTGAACTGGACGACGTGGAGGTCCACGTCGTGGCACCAGACTCGAACCGAAGCGCCACGGCCCGCAGCATCACGACGCGCTCGCCGATCTGGGTGGAGGAGGTTGAGTTCGAAGATGGCGACATCGGCTTCAAGACCGAGGGCACGCCGGTTGATTGCGTGCGCTTCGCCGACCTCGGCCTGCTCGGGACGAAACCTGACCTGATCGTTTCGGGCATCAACCACGGTGCCAATCTCGGCGACGACGTGACCTACTCGGGAACGGTCGCGGCCGCCTTCGAGGGAATCGTCCTCGGCATCCCGGCGATCGCGATCTCCCAGCAGTCGTCGCCGGGGGAGATGGGCTTCCTGCCCGGGCGCACGTTCGACTTCGGCCTGGCGGCCGCCCTTGCCGCCCGCTTGGTCTCAAAGCTCCGCACCGAGCCCCTGCCGGAGGGCACGATCCTGAACGTGAACGTTCCGGCGGAAGAGCCGAAAGGCGTTGAGGTGACCAAGCTCGGCAAGCGCCTTTACGACGATGAGCTGAAGCTTGTCGAGGAGGACGCGAACGGTCGGAAGCGCTACCGGATCTACGGCTTTGAGCCGTCGTTCGAAGATGAACCGGGCACCGACCTCGCCGCTGTTGCGCGCGGGCGCGTGGCGCTCACGCCGATCCACTTCGATCTCACCCATCACGACGGCCTCGACGGCCTCGGCGCCTGGGATGCAGACGAGCTCCTCCACGCGGCCGCCAAGGCAATCCCTCGAGCGTGAGCGAGGATTTTGCCGCACGCGCCGACGAGCTTCGGCACCAGCTCGAGCGCCACAACGAGCTCTACTACGAAAGGGACGACCCGGAGATCGGGGACGACGAGTACGACGCCCTCCTGAATGAGTTGCGGGCGCTCGAAGAGGAGCATCCCGAGCTTCAGACACCCGAGTCGCCGACGCAGAAGGTGGGGGGGACCCCGCTATCGCGCTTTGAGCAGGTGTCCCATCCCGAGCCGATGCTTTCGCTCGCGAACGCCCGCTCCGAGGAGGACATGCGCGCCTGGGAGAACCGCATCGCGAATCTGCTCAAGCGCTTCGACATCACCGCCGCCGAGACGTCGTACGTAACCGAGCCGAAGATCGACGGCCTCGCGATCTCGCTCATCTACGAGAAGGGAAAGCTCGTTCGCGGCGCCACTCGTGGTGACGGGCGAATCGGCGAGGACGTGACCCACAACCTCCTGACCATCTCCGACATTCCGAAGGAGATCTCAGACGCGCCGCCGTCGATCGAGGTGCGCGGCGAGATCTACTACCCGCGATCGGGCTTCATCCGCATGAACGAAGCGCGCGCGGAGGCGGGCGAGTCGACGTTCGCCAATCCTCGAAACGCCGCAGCCGGGACGATCCGCCAGCTCGACCCCAAGATCGCCGCCTCGCGGCCGCTCGCGATGTGGTGTTACGGAATCGGCCATCGCGAAGGGGTCGAGCACGCGACGCATCACGACGAGATCGAGTGGCTCCGCGAGCGTGGCTTCGCGGTTGAAAAGGAGATTGAGCATCACGAAGGCATCGACTCCGTGGTTTCGAAATGCAAGTGGTGGGAGGAGCGCAGGGAAGGCCTCGACTACGAGATCGACGGCGTCGTCGTCAAGGTGAACGAGCGGGCCCTTTGGCGAGAGCTCGGTGTTGTCGGGCGTGAGCCCCGCTGGGCGATCGCCTGGAAATTCCCGCCGATCACAGCGACCACAGAGCTCAAGCGCGTGGTCTGGAACGTGGGCCGGGTCGGCAACTTGATCCCGTTCGCTCAGCTGGAGCCGGTCGGTGTCGGCGGCGTGACGGTGAGCCAGGCGACCCTCCATAACGAGGAGGACCTGGCTCGAAAGGACGTTCGCGAGGGCGACATCGTCGTCGTCACCCGGGCCGGCGACGTCATCCCCCAGGTGATCGCTCCACTGATTCAAAGGCGCGAAGGGAAGCGCCTGCGCAAGGCCAGGCCGCCGAAGAAGTGCCCCCGCTGCGACACGCCGACCGTAAAGCCCGAGGACTCCGTCTTCACGATCTGCCCCAACCGCCGGGGGTGCCCGGGCCAGACCTTCCAGCGCATCAAGCATTTCACCGCGGTGATGGACATCGAGGGGTTCGGAGAAAAGCTCTCCTACCGCTTCCTCGAAGAGGGCTTGATCCGAGACCAGGCCGACATCTACGACATCACCGAGGCTCGGCTCTCAGAACTGGAAGGCTTCGGTGAGATCTCGGCCACGAACTTGAAGGCGGCGATCGACGCCTCGCAGGCTCAGCCGTTCTCCATCGTCCTCTTCGCGCTCGGGCTTCCTGGGATCGGCTACGTCACTGCGCAGGCGCTGGCCGAGCATTTCGGCACGATCGACGGCCTCCTCGCAGCTGAGGCGGACCAGATCACCGAGGTCGAGGGCGTGGGGCCGATCACAGCTGCCCAGATCGCTGAGGAGCTGGCAGAGGACTCAACCCGGGAGCTGATCGCGAGGCTCCGCGAGCGTGACCTTCGCTTCGAGCTCGATCCGTCTGAGCGCCGCGCGCAGGGCGGCCCGCTCGAGGGCAAGACCTTCGTCATCACAGGCACCCTGCCGAACCTCTCGCGCGACCAGGCGAGCGCCCGGATCAAGCGCGCCGGCGGCAAGGTCACAGGATCGGTCTCTCGCAAGACGGACTACGTCGTCGCGGGGGACAGCCCGGGCTCGAAGCTCGCAAAGGCCGAAGAGCTCGAGGTTGAGGTGATCGACGAGGCGAGTCTCGAGATGCTGCTGGCCGTCTGACCCCCCCGTGACGCGCCGCGAGCGCCCACTAAGTCGCGCCGGTTCGGCATCTTCGGGCGCTCGCAGGGCCGCGCCGAAGGCGTGGCGGCGTACCAAGGCGTTCTTGGGACACTTCCGCCACGCCTGCGTCTAGACACGGCACACGAGGCATCGCATGCTCTCACGCATGTCTCGACCGCACGGTCCACTCGCCGAGCGCCCGGATAGTCGCACCCGTGCGGTGTCTCCGGGCGGTCGAAGGGACCGGCAGGTTGCGCGGATGGCGGCTTCGAGCGAAGGGGTGCTTGACGCGGGCGAGTTGCGCTCATGTGGTCTCGACCGCCACGCGATCGCATTGCGTGAGCGCAACGGCCGGCTGCATCGTCTCCATCACGGCGTGTACGCGGTAGGCCATCCGAACGTGTCGCTGACCGGTCGGTTCATCGCCGCATTCAAGGCGTGTCACGGGCACGCTGCGTTGAGCCATCAATCAGCGGCGGCTCACCTCGGAATGATGGCTTGGAGCGGAGGCGACGTCGAGCTGACAGCTCTGGACGGCTTTGATCACGATCACGACGGAATTGATGTCCACCGGTCGGCGTACATCACCCGCGATGACTGCCTGATCCGAGACGGCATGCTGGTGACCAAACCGACCTGGGCAGTCGTGGCACTCGCCGCGGTCTTGCCTCGAAACGAGTTGCGGGCCGTTACTCGTGAAGCCCTGGGTCGTCGTCTCACCAGCGTTCGCAAAATCCTGGAACTGCTGGATCGGCTCGGTCCGGTGCGCGGCTCGCGCGTTATGAGAGGCATTCTCGCTCGGGGTCTTCCAACCCGTTCGGAGCTCGAGGATGTGATGCTCAGTGTGATCCTTGCGGGTGGCTTTGTCATGCCAGACGTGAACAAGCCTCTGGAGCTGTCCGGCCGCAAGGTTGTGCCCGATTTCCGCTGGCCTGAGCAACGACTGGTCTTGGAGGCTGACGGCGCGCGCTGGCACGACGATGCGCTGGTGCGCGCCGAGGACGCGGAACGCCAAGCTCTACTCGAGGCGCACGGCGAAACGGTGTTGCGAGCTCGCTGGGACCAAGCGACCTGTAAGCCTGGCGAAGTGAATCGATTGCTCGCGGAAGCGGGCGCCCCGACGGCCTGGCCCGCCGGGTAGTCCACCGCGAGCGCATGGGAAATGCCGACCTGGATCGACTTTACGGGCGCTCGCGGTGGTTTTCGTGCGGGCTGAGGTGCTGCCCTAGCGGTAGCGGGCGATCGCCGCGGCCATGGCGTCCTGGGCGCGCTGGGCCGACGAGATCGAGACGTTGTTCATGAGGATCGAGAAGGCAACAGTCCCAGCGCCGGCCCGGCAGTAGCCCGAGAGCGCTGAGACCCCGTTGATCGTGCCCGTCTTTGCGTGACAGCGGCCCTCGGCAGCTGTGTTGCGCATGCGGCCGGCGAGCGTGCCGGTCTGGCCCGCGGTCGCGAGGGAGTCGAAGAACGCGCCCTTCTCCGACTCGTCTCGCCGCATGTGGATGAGGAGCTTCGCGACCTCTTTCGGCGAGGCTACGTTGGAGCGCGCGAGGCCCGAGCCGTTCACGAGACTGACGCCGCTTCCCGCATTCCGGGCGAACGCCTCGGCGCGCCGCGCCCCGCGCGCGGTGGTTCCCTGTTTGTTCGGCCCGGCCCCGAGCCGCTTCAAGATCATCTCGGCATAGAAGTTGTCCGACGGGATGTTGGTCCGGGCAGCAAGCGCCTTTGCCGTGGGGGAGCGCACTGTCCCGAGCGGGTCTTCGTCAAAAAGCCTGTCCGGTGCACCGTCCACCTTCACAGCACCGCTCACCCTGACTCCGCGCTCACGCAGCTCCGCGACAAGCTCTTCGCCCGCGTTTCGCGCCGGGCTGGACGCATAGCCGCCGCCTTCGGTCCCCCGGTTGAACGAAAGGCCTGAAAGGGTCGGCAGGTCGCCGGGGCCCGGCGTCACGCCCGGCATCGGCACTGACCGCGCGCTGTCGAAGATCGTGGGGTCGGCGAGGACGTTGCCGTCGACCCGGCGGATCCCGGCGTCCTTGACCGCCTTGGCGAGCGGATCGAGGCGGGTCAGCGGCAGGTTCCGGTCGTTCGCGAAGCGTGGAGTCGCGAGGGCTGGGTCGCCGTCGCCCACCAACACGAGACTGCCCCTCAGGGTCCGCTCGCGTCCCCCCCTTCGTTTTCCTCGCTCGAAGATGCGTGTCTTAAGGCGGCCCTCTGCGCCGAAGCGCTCGAGATATGGAGCCGTGGCAAAGAGCTTCGAGTTCGAGGCGAGGATCCGGCGATTGGTGCCCGAGTCGCTGTAGAGGAAGCGGTTCGAGTTGGCGTCGATGTCGTAGACGTAGGCCCCGCTTGCCCCTCCGACCGAGTCCATTTCGCGCTCGAGGATGGTTTGCAAACGGCCGCGCGAGATGCGCTTTTTGGAGGCGAGGGGAGTGCCTTCTCGCGCGGTCGGCGTAAACCCGCCCTCCTTTGGGCTGGCTGCGAGGGCAGCCTGAGGCGCGCCGGTCGCGACCAATGCGACAACAGCCACCACTGCTGGGAGACCCTGCAACCTCGCCATGCGGGAAAAATAGCTGGCTGCCAAAGGGTGGAGCCTGGCCGCCTGCGATAATCCCGGCGATGGGCAAGGTCGTCGAGCTCGACACATCGGGCAAAGCCAAGCGGCGCAGCCAGCGCGCGAGGTCTCCGAAGCGAAGCGTCTCAAAGACGGCGCTCGTTCTCGGAGGCGGCGGCTTTACGGGCGGGGTGTATGAAATCGGCGCTCTACGCGCACTCGACCTCCTGGCGGTCAACCACACCGTCAACGAGTTCGACATCTACGTCGGCACCAGCGCCGGCTCGTTCATCGCGAGCCTCACCGCCAACGGCGTTACGCCCGAGGAGATGATGCGAGTCCTCAACTCGGACCTCCGCTCGCCGATCCCCGATATCGACCTCTCGATGCTCTTGCGGCCGAACTACCGCGGCTTCGTCCGCGGGTCGCTGACCCTCCCCCTCAAAGTCGCGGGGATCGTGAAGGAGGTCTTCGAAAAGGAATCTTCGATCGTCGACCTGGCGACTGGCCTTGCCGGTCTCCTTCCGTCCGGTTTCTACCGAGGCACGGGCATCGAGCGTTACGTCCACGAGGTGCTCTCTGACCCCGACCGCACCGACGACTTCCGCCACCTCGCCTCCGAGCTCTATCTCACCGCCACCGACCTCGACACCACGGAGCGGATCGTCCTCGGCGAGGGCGAATGGGCGGATGTGCCGATTTCAACGGCGGTAGCCGCCTCGGGCGCGCTCCCGATGATCTATGAGCCCGTTGAGATCAAGGGCCGGGAGTTCATCGACGGCGGCATCCTTTCCACCACCAACATCGACGTTGCGATCGAGCGTGGCGCCAAGTTCGTCGTCGTCATCAACCCCCTCGTTCCCTACGTGAACGACTTCGGCAAGACGATCCCCACCGTCACGGGCTCCCGGGTCCAGCATGTATCCGACATGGGTCTTGCGGGAATCGGCAACCAGGTCTTCCGGATGATGTCCCACGACCGTCTCCACCGCGCCGTCGAAATCTGGGAGGAGCGCTACCCCGGAGTCGACATCGTCCTGATCGAGCCCGAGCTCGACGACGCGCTCATGTTCGGCACCTCGATCCTCGATTACAAGGCTCGCCTCGAGATCGCAAAGCACGGTTTCGAGTCGGTAACCCTCAAGCTGGCGCGCGACTACGACCGCTACCGCGAGATCGCAAAGCGCCACGGCATCGAGATTTCAAAGCGCCGCGTGCGCTACGCGATGGATCAGGTCGAGCGCGCCGACGAAACCCGCGCAGGCTGGCGCCGGGTGCTCGAGCAGACCACTTCCGCGCTCATGCGAAGCGGGCCGCGCGGGCAGCCGCAGCCGGCCGAATCAAAGGCCGCCGAAGCGCTCGACGCCTGAGCCTTGCCTCCCGCTTGGCGCGTGCCGAACCGGGTAGTTCGCCAAGGATGAAAGCCACCGTCATCAACTGCACCCTGAAGCCCTCCCCGGAGGAGTCCAACACCGAGGCTCTGGCCAAGGTGGTGACGGACGCCCTCGAGTCGGACGGGATCGACACGACTGTCATCCGCGCCGTCGATCTCGATCTCAAGCCGGGCGTCGAGACCGACATGGGCGATGGCGACGACTGGCCCAAGGTCCACAAACAGCTCCTTGACTCCGAAATCCTCGTCATCGCGACGCCCACCTGGCTTGGACGCCCCTCCTCGGTTGCCTCGCGCGTCTTGGAGCGGATGGACGCGATGCTCTCTGAGACCGACGATGACGAGCGACCCGTCGCCTACAACCGTGTCGCGGGGGTGGTGGTCACAGGCAACGAAGACGGCGCCCACCATTGCATTTTCGAAGTATCGGGCCAACTCGGCGACATCGGCTACACGATCCCGGGTCAGGCTTGGACTTACTGGAACAAGGGACCGGGCCCGGGCGATGAGTACCTCGAGACGGACGAGGGTCACGACTGGTCTGCGAAGACCGGTCGCGCTGCCGCCCAGAACCTTGCCGGCGTCGCCCGAGCGCTTGCCGAGAACCCGCTTGGCCCGCCGCCCGAGTAGTCAGCCCGAGTAGAGCGACTCGACGTCGCTCGAGTACTTCTCGGCGACGACGTTTCGCTTGACCTTCATCGAGGGAGTGAGCTCTCCGCCCTCTTGAGTGAAGTCCTTCGGGAGGATCTGGAACTTCTTCACCTGCTCGACGCGAGCAAACTTCTGGTTGATCTGGTCGAGGTGAGCTTGGATTGAGGCGCGGACCTCGTCGTTCTCATGAAGCGTTGAGGCGTCCCACCCCTTTTCAGTGGCGAGCTTTTGCGCTTCCTCGGGATCGAGCGTCACCACGCAGACCAGATAGGGCCGCCGGTCGCCGACAACCACGCATTGGGACACGAGCGGGTGTTGCTTGATCTCAGCCTCGAGATTGGCGGGCGTGATGTTCTTGCCGCCCGCGGTGATGATGATGTCCTTCTTTCGGCCGGTGATCTTCAGGTAGCCGTCGGAGTCGACTTCGCCGAGGTCGCCCGTGTGGAGCCAGCCGTCGACGATCGTCTCGGCTGTCGCGTCGGGGTTCTTGTAATAGCCCTGGAAGATGTTCGGGCCCTTGACGAGGATCTCTCCGTCTGAGGCGATCTTCACCTCGACGCCGGGAAAGGGCTTTCCGATCGTGCCGAACTTGAAATCCTCAGGCGTGGCGATCGTTGCCGCAGTGGATGTCTCCGTCATTCCCCAGCCTTCTAAAACCAGGACCCCGGCCGCGTCGAAGAAGCGCAGGATGTCCGGATTGATCGGGGCGGCGCCGGTGACCGCTACGCGCAGGTTGCCGCCGAACAGGTTGCGGATCTTTTCGAGGACGAGCCGATCCGCGAGCTTGTACTGAGAGCCGAGGAGCGCGCCTGCGCCGCCTGAGCGCTCAGCCTCGCGGTAGCGCTTGCCGACTCCGATGGCCCAGTCGAAGATCTTTTTCTTGGCGCCGCCCTCCTTCTCGATCGCGGCCGTCGCAGCGGTGTAGATCTTCTCGAAGATCCGCGGCACGGAGGGGAAGTACGTGGGCTTTACCTCGGCGAGGTTCGGGATGATCCTCAGGGGGTCGCGCTCCCAGTAGGCGATCGACGCGCCCAGCTCGAAGCTGCCGAGCTGGATGAGGAGCGCGAAGGAGTGCGCGAGCGGGAGGAAGAGATAGGTGAGCTCGTCGTCGCCCCGCATGACGTTCTTGGAGACCACCATGTCGAGCATCGCCCGATAGTTGCCGTGCGAGATGACGCAGCCCTTTGGCGGGCCGGTAGTTCCCGAGGTGTAGATGAAAGTGCAGATGTCGCCAGGCGTCACGGACTCGTAGCGCTCGGCCCAGTCGGCCTCGGAAAGGCCGGAGCCGCGCTCAACCAGCTCGTCGAAGGAGATCGCCCCGCCGCCCTTGCCGGTCATGCGGATCACGTGTTCGAGCTGAGGGCATCTGTTACGGATGGCGCGGATCTTTTCCAGCTGCTCTTCATCTTCGACGATCACGGCTCGAGCATCCGAGTTCTCGAGCACGTACTCGCACTCTTCGGGGGAGTTCGTCTGATAGATCGGGACCACCGTGGCGCCCGCAGTGAGAGCCGCGAAGTCGAAATAGGTCCACTCGGGACGCGTGTTGCCGAGGATCGCGACCTTGTCGCCCTTTTCGATCCCCAGCGCGATCATCCCGAGCGAGAGATCCTTGACGATCTCGCCCACCTCGTCATAGGAGCGGGTCGCCCACCGGCCCGAATCGTCCTTGAACATGACGGCGCGACCCGGGCCGTACTTTGCGACGGACTTCGGCAGGAGGTCGGCAATCGTCTTCGAGCCGACGCCGGTCGAGGTGGGGGAGGCTGTGGCGGATTCCATGGTCGCCACGATATCTGCTATCGGAAGCCCTGACAGCTCAGAAGCGACCGCGACCTACGCGGACGCTCCGTGGATGGGGCGCGGCTATGCGGCCGCGTGAGTGCGCTTGGCGTCCTCGCTCAGTCGCGCGAGCGAGGTGACGAACAGCGACTTGTCGATCCGCCCGTTGAAGATCGGAACGCCCATCTCCATGCATTTGGAGATCACTTCTCGCCGCTTCATGTTGACTTCGTCGGCGAGCTCCGTGGGCGTCAAGTGGTTTGCCATGTACCGTCTCCTTGGTCGATTCCGGGCGGAAAGCCAAGGGCGGTACCGCTCCGGAGGGGTCTCATCTCTCGCCGCGGAGTCTCCTCTTTAGGGCGGACGGTGTCAAACCGGATTGGGGACGTCGATGAACTCATGAGCGACCCCGAAGCGCTCTGCCACGAGGTCGCCGAGGCGGCGCACCCCAAAGGTCTCCGTGGCGTAGTGGCCGGCGGCGATGAAGTGGAGGCCGGCCTCCCGCGCATCGGCCATCGCGTGCTCCGCGGGCTCACCCGTAAGCAATGCGTCGAGGCCCAAGGCGACCGCCTCCGGGATCATGCCCGCGCCCGCGCCCGAGACGATGCCGATTGACCTGACGAGGTCAGGCCCGGCGTCGAAGACCAGGGGCTTCGACGAGACCTTCAAGCGGACCGCGTCCAGGAGCGCGCTGGCTGGAATGCCTTCGGCGTGGCGACCAACGATGCCGATGGGGGTGCCCTTCGCCTCCCCGAACGCCTCCTCGGAGGCCGTGAAGCCGAGCGCCTTGCAAAGGAGCGCGTTGTTTCCGATCTCCCGGTGTGCATCGAGCGGCAGGTGATAGCCCGCGACGCTCAGGTTCGCTCCGAGCGCAGCCCTGAGCCGCGCCGCCATCGGCTCAGACAGCGCGCGGGAGTGGAAGTCCCAAAAAAGGCCGTGGTGAGCGATCAACAGGTTGGCCCCGGCGTCGATTGCGCGCGAGATCGATTCGAGGTGCGCCGAGACACAAGTGGCGATTACGCCCACCTCGGCCGAGCCCGGTACCTGAAGGCCGTTGGGGCCATAGTCCGCGAAAGCGCCCACGTCGAGCGTGTTGTCGCAGAAGGTGATGATGTCGTCTCGGCTTGGCAACGGCGTCTCGGGGATCCCTCAGCGTAGATTTGTCGCACATGACGGACTCGGCTGCACTGCCCCACCCATCTGATGACGACTCGGGCTTCGTGCGCTCGCTGATGGACTCCGAGCTCTACTCGATCGGAGCTTTCTTTTGCGACGAGCACCCCGAGCTCGTCGAAGAGGTCGTGCGGGTCTCGGGCGAGATCGAGGCGAGAGGGCTTGTGGCCTACGCCGACGACGGCGATCGGCCCATCGAGGAAGCCTTCGAGACGCTCCTCACGGGTCTTGCGGTTCGCTACTTCAAGGCGGTTGCAGGATGAAAGACAACTACCGGCACATGCGGGGGGACTACCGGCACACGCATCTTTCGGGGCAAGCCCCTCATGACTTACCGGGGCAAAGCCCCTCATGAGTGTCTGGGTGCCCCGCGCGATCATCGCGCTGGTCGTCGCCGGAGTCGCGATCTCCATCGTCTCGATCTCGGTTGGGACCGGAGGCCCGACCTCGGTCTCCTACGGGGGGCGAGCTGAGGTGCAGGGCGTGATCGCGGGGATCAAGCAGGACGGAGCCCGACTCGGCGACGCTGAGGCAGAGGTCGAAATCGAGCTCTTTACCGACGTGCGCGCCATTCCCGGCGCGACCTTCCAGGTCGAGGTAGTCGATCCGATCGTCGAAGAGTTCGTCAGGGAGGGCAGGGCGCAGATCTCCCTCCGCCACTTCTCGTTCGGTCGCTCGGGCGTGACCGAAGCCGCGATCGCCGCGGACGTGGCGGGCGAGCAGGGATATCAGTGGCAGTTCGCAGAGCTCGTCATGCGAAACCTCGATGAGGCAGGCCCGCAGGGCATCGACCAGGACTTCTTGAACGACATCGCCCAGATAACTCCAGGGCTGGAGATCGACGAGTGGGAGGAAGCCTTCTCATCCGAGCTCGGGGCGCAGTCGGAGGACACCGCGTACGAGAGTGCCGTGGACGCCGACGGAAAGCTCGCGTTGGAGTTGCAACTGCCGGCCGGCCCCGCGGTGGTCATCACGGGGATCGGCGGCGTCGAGACCTTGACGAACACCCCGACGCTTGACGAGGTGCGCGCCGCGATCGAGCGGGTCGACGTGGCGGACGCAGCGCCGTAGCTCTGGCGATGCGGCTTTGCGCGGCTGAGGCGACAAAAACTGCATCGCGGCGTATGGCTTCGAGGAGCATCGCCTCGTTCGCGCGGCCTCGCTACTCGCCTTCGAAGAGTGGTTTCAGGCGCCTTGCGAGGAGGAGGAGGGCGAGGAGGCCGAGGACGGCGCCCCAGATCCGAGGGTCCGTGATGGAGAGGTCCTCGAGCCGGGTCCCCAGGTAGACCGACAGGGCCGTGATCGGGAGGTACCCGATTGCCGTCGTCCAGATGAAACGCACTCGAGGCGCCGAGGCGGCGCCCGCGATGTACGAAAAGAGGCTGAACGGGACGATTGGGACCAGGCGGGCCGCGAGCAGCAGCGTGACGCCGCCCTCGTCGACGGCACGTTCGAGACGATCGAACCGCTCGGGCCGGATGAAGCGCTCGAGGACGGGGCGCGCAGCGTGTCGCCCGATCTCGTAGGCGAGTAATCCTTGAGCGGTCCAGCACACCGCGAGGATGCCCATCGCGGGCCAAAAACCGTAGACGTATCCGGCGGCCGCGTCGAGGATCTCTGCCGGGTACCAGATGATGGTGTGGAAGGCCACCAGGCCCGCGATGAGGAGGACGCCGGTCGCGCCGAGATCGCGGAGATCCTTTCGCAGAGATGCGGATTCTCCCGAGACGGCGTCGAGAGCCGCATCTCTCATCGGTTCAATCGCAAAGACTGCGGCGATCATCGCCAAAACGAAGCCGACGGTCATGCCGATCGGCCGCTTTGGGAGTCTGCCGGGAGCGGCCTGCCCGGTCTCGATTCCGGGTTCGACGCTCACGGTTCAAAGTATGGCGATCATCTAGCACCGGATAGTCTTGGGGCCTCTCGGGGCGTGGCGCAGCTTGGTAGCGCGCACCGTTCGGGACGGTGAGGTCCCCGGTTCAAATCCGGGCGCCCCGATGCAAGTATCTGAATAAGGGGAGTACATCGCGCCCGATCGGGCAAGCGAAGATTGAATGACGGCCCCTGGTTCACGTTTGGAAATCTCGATGGTGGCCGACCCGGGCGCAGTCCGGATCGCCCGCACAGAGATCATGAGCTGGTTTCACGAGCTCAATCGCTCGGATGACGGCTTGGCCGCTTCGATCGCCGTTGCGGTGTCTGAAGCGGTGGGAAACGTGGTCCGGCATGCCTATCCGGGCAACGGGACCGGGCGCGTCGAGGTCGAGGCGCAGCTTGGGCAGGAGTGCATTGTGGTGAGCGTCTCCGACGGCGGCACCGGCATGACAGCTCGCGCCGAGCGCGACCACAACGGCATGGGCCTGCCGGTGATCGGGCGGCTTGCCGACGGCGTAACGGTCGTATCCGACGAGGGGGGCACTCGCCTCAGCATGCGATTCAACCTCGTTGACGACGCTCGCCAACGATCGATGTTGGCGCCGATCCAGCAACGCTCCATGGCGATCGGGGCCCGCTGAACCGGGTCTCTACCTGGACTTAGGTCCGTAGGATCAGCCCGGGATGCCGGGACGACGCACGCTTTCCGGGCTGGTTGTCCTGGCCCTCCTCGCCGCGACGGCGCTCGTCAGCTATCTCGCGTACGAGAACGAGCGGGACAAGGCGATGAACGCCGATCTCGAGTTTGCCCGCCAGGTTGCAACCGATGCACGCCAGAGCGTCGTGGGCGTTGCGTCCGGGCTACGGGGGGCGGCGGGCATCGTGGACAAGGACGGGCGCCTCGACGCTGTGCGCTTCCGGGCTTTCGCACGCGACGTGATCGAGCGCTCACCTTTCTTGGGCCTCTCGTGGGCGCCTCGCGTGCCGGCGGCCAGCCGCGACGCTTTCGAGGCTGAGCTGGGCCGTCCCATCAGCCGCCTTGATAGCGAGGGCGGCGCAGCGCTCGTCGCCGCTCAAGAGGCACCGTCGTACCTGCCGCTGGCAATCACCTATCCGAACATCCGCTCGCGCCGCGAGTTACTCGGGTTCGACACGCTCTCCGACGAAACCCGAGCCGCTGTCGCGCGAGGCGCCGTCGATGCTGATGAGCCACGTCTGAGCCCTCCGATCGAACTCCCACAGACGGGTCAGATTGGTGCCACGTTGTACTCGCCCGTGAGGCTCAACGTGGACGGTGCACCGCGCTCCGTGGGCGTGATGATCTCCGGCGTACGGGGCGACGCGGTTGTCACACAGCTTCAACGCCGGCTCGGTTTTTCGGACGCCGTCGCGATTGTCGATGGAGGCGTCGCCTTGACGGAAGGTGCCGCCGGCTCGGACGCGGTGACGACCGAGATCAACGTTCTCGGGCGGCCATGGGAGGTCTCGGTGAGCGGGGTAACGCCGGTCAACGTCGTGCCCGCGATCGCCTTCGGGGTCAGCGGCCTGGCGCTCTCGCTCGTCGCGGCCGGTCTGTTCACGCTTGCCTCACGGCGCGAGCGTGATCTTCAGCATCGCCATAAGAACTCCGAGCTTCAGTCGGCCCGTGAGAGCCTCCTGATCCGGATCACCGAGGTAAACGAGCGTGAGATCGAGGTGAAGGGACGCCTCCGAAGCCTCGCGCGGGCTCTCGTGCCGGCGGTCGGAGACGTTTGCCTCGTCCACGAGGTGACGGCGGACGGAACGGTTCGCCGGGCGGGCACAGCGGCCCTCGACGAGCGGACCGAGGCGCTTGTGCGCTCACTGCCCGGAGAGCCGGCACAGACGAGCCCGATCCGAGCCGCGATCTCTAGTCGTGAACCCGTCCTCTACACCCGCATCGCGGGCAATCGCGAAACCGAGCGCGAGCGCGAGCGCGGCATCGCTGGGCCGGCACGAGCCGAGGCGACCACCCAGGTGGAGCTCTTTCAGGCCGACCAGCGCTCGAACATGATCGTCCCGCTCGTCGCCCGTGGTCGGGTCCTCGGCACGATTTCCCTGTCGGTCCTTCACTCGAGCGGCCGGGACGCCCTCGGCCGGGAAGACGTAGCGTTCGGCATGGAGGTTGCCACCCACGCCGCGATGGGCCTCGACAACGCTCGCCTCTACGAGCAGCAGCGCGACATCGCTGCCATCCTCCAGCAGGCGCTCCTCCCACGGTCCCTGCCCGACGTCGAGGGCGCGGAGGTCGCCGTCAGGCATCGCCCGGGCAGGGCCGGAACCGAGGTTGGTGGCGATTTCTACGACCTCTTTGAAATCGGCGATCGATGGATCGCCGTAGTCGGCGATGTCTGCGGTAAGGGGCCTGAGGCAGCCGCTCTGACGTCGCTCGTGCGCCACACCCTTCGTGCCACGGCCCGCCTCGGGCCTGCGGAGGCGGTAATGCGCGTCCACGAGGCGATTCAGGCCTCGGGGGAGAACACGTACTGCACCCTTTGCTGTGCCGAGCTTCGTCGCGCGGAGGGCGGCTTTGCCGCCCGTGTGACCACGGCAGGACATCCTGAGCCGCGCGTGGTGACGAAAGACGGTGAGGTGGAGCGCATGGAAGTCACGGGGCCACTCGTCGGGATCCTCCACGACCCTGTCTTCTCCTCCCAGGAAGTCTGCCTCCCGGCCGGTTCCACTTTCTTCATGTGCTCAGACGGCATTCCTGAGGCCCGGCGAAACCGCGAGCTCTTCGGCGACAACCGCCTCGAGGACCTGCTGAGTCGAATGAGCCGGCTCGATCCCGCTGAGATGGTTCGCCGCCTCGAGGAGGAGGTCGTGTCGTTCGTGGAGGGGAGGCCGCGGGACGACCTCGCGCTCTTTGCCTTCCGTGTCGACAACGCGCCCCCCGGGGGTTAGCCTCCCGCCCACTCCGGGTAGTGAGACGCATGGCTCGAATCCTCTTTGCACCATTCTCGATCATGGGCGGCCTCCTTGCCGGCTTCATCGGCACGAAGATCTTTCAGCTCATCTGGGGTCGCTTCGACGCCCAGGAACCGCCTGAGCCGGAGGATCGCGAGACCACCTGGCTCAAGCTCGGTATCGCCCTCGCGCTCCAAGGTGCCATCTTCAAGCTCATCCGCGGCGCGTTCGATCACGGCGCTCGCCGTGCCTTCCTACGCGGCACCCGCACCTGGCCGGGAGAAAAGAAGCCAGACCCCGCCTGACGGATGTGATCCACGTCGAATGAGTCGGCGTATTCGTTGCAAATAGAATGAGGGCCAAGGCTTGGGCCGGCGTTTTAAACGCTGAGCTTCGTCAAGAAATCGGGCGCGGTACCGCCGAGGGGCGTTGGCAAGAGCCTTCGCCACTACGGACCATGGCCTCCAAAGCAAGGAGTTTCGTGTCCGGATCAAATGTGCTCGCTCTCGCTGTCGCCTCAGAAGAAGCCCTTCTGAGCGAATACGTGCTCACCCCGCGGCCCGAGCTCGAAGCCGAGCTCGTACGGAGGTTCATGCCCTTGGCCCGATCGCTCGCGATGCGCTACCGCGACGGAGCTGAGCCGAACGAAGACTTGATCCAAGTCGCGAGCCTGGCGCTCGTCAAGGCGCTCCGGAGATACGACCCCGAGCGCGGGCGGCGGTTTGCAGCGTTTGCAGCGCCGACGATCCTTGGCGAGCTCCGCAGGCACTTCCGGGACCATTCGTGGCGCCTTCACATGCCGCGCAGCCTGCAGGAGCGCACGCTTGAGGTCGAACGGACCTCGACGGAGCTGGTCGAGAAGCTTGGCCGGGGACCTACCGCCAAAGAGGTGGCGGAACGCTCGGGCTTGAGCGAGGAAGACGTTCTTGACGTCTATCAAGCCCGTGAGGCACAACGCTCGATGTCTCTCGACGTGCCGGTCCATCGCGACGAGGCCGATTCGGTGCCGATGATCGAGACGGTCGGTTCCATAGAGGGCGGGTTCGACGCCGTCGAGGCTCAGATGGCGGTCGAACGCACGGCGAAGCTTGACGAGCGCGAGCAGGCGGTAATCCGGATGCGCTTCGCAGATGGGCTCAATCAGTACGAGATCGGCGAGGCACTAGGCGTCTCGCAGATGCAGGTTTCACGGGTCATGCGTCGTGGGCTCGCGAAGCTTCTTGAAGCGGTCCAAGGCGATGAAGCGCCTGACGGCAAGCGCACCTTCTCGGAAAATGTCGCCGACGCACGCTTTCCGCACGGCCGCACGCGGACGCGCCACCGGCGGACTGCTGCCGCAGGCGAAGCGGCCTAGGGCGTGACTTTGCGCGTCGCGGTAACCGGCGCTTCGGGAAACTTGGGGACGAGCGTCCTCAAAGCGCTCGCCGACGTGCCCGAGGTGGAGTCGGTCGTGGGCGTAGCGCGGCGTCGGCCGTCCGTTGACTTTCCCAAGGTCACATGGGCGACGGCGAACGTCGCCCATGACGATCTGATGCCTGCCTTCGAAGGTGTGGATGCCGTCGTCCATCTGGCCTGGGCTATTCAGCCCTCGCGAGACGAAGCCCTGCTCCAGAGCGTGAACGTCGATGGCAGCCGGCGCGTCCTCGAAGCGGCTGCGGCCTGTGGTGCGGGCGCATTCGTCCATGCGTCGTCGGTCGGTGCCTATGCCGCCATCCCTCGGTCCGAAGCAGAGCGCCGTGTCGACGAGTCATACCCGGCGAGCGGTATCGATACCAGCATCTACTCTCGTCAAAAGGCCGAGGTTGAAAGCGCGCTCGACGAGTTCGAACGGGGGGAGAATGCGATGAGAGTGGTCCGGATGCGTCCCGCGCTCATCTTCAAGCGCGAAGCGGGAGCCGAGATCCGTCGCCTGTTCTGTGGCCCGTTCTTTCCGAACGCCGTGCTTCGCAAGTGGAGACCGCCAGTCGTGCCCGTGCCTAGCGGCCTTCGTATGCAATGCGTACACGCCGACGATGTCGGCCGGGCTTTCGCCCAAGCCGTAATCCGCGACGTCCATGGCGCCTTCAACGTTGCCGCCGAACCGCAGCTCAGTGCGGCCGACCTCGCGCGGATCGTCGGTGGCAGGCCAGTCGAGGTGAGCCCGCGAGCGCTCCGGGCGCTCGCGTATGCGTCGTGGCGCGCCCGGCTTCAGCCCACCCCGCCAGGCTGGCTCGACCTTGCGATGGGCGCGCCCGGGATGGATGCGAGCAGGGCTCGCGCAGAGCTGGGATGGGAGCCCCGAAAGAACGCAACCGACACACTTTGCGAGTTGATCGAGGGGCTTGCAGATGGGGCCGGCGCGCCAACGCCACCGCTCGATCCACAGGCGGGCGGGCGCTGGCGTGGGCGCGAGCTTAGGACTGGAGTGGGAGGCAGGCCATGACGAGGTTCGCTAGTTCCGATCTAGCGCGGGCATGACCTGGGAATAAGCTGGGTAGGAGAGGACCAACCCCCGACGAAGGAGCCCCCATGGCCTACGAAGTCCCTGATCTTCCCTACGACCCCGACGCGCTCGAGCCTCATATCGACGAGGAGACGATGCGGGTCCACCACGACAAGCACCACCAGGCCTACGTGGACAAGGCGAACGCCGCGCTCGAGGACACTGAATGGGCTGACAAAGACGTCGAAGAGGTCCTGAAGAACCTGAGCGACCTCCCCTCCGACAAGCAGGGTCCGGTCCGAAACAACGCGGGCGGTCATGCGAATCACTCCTTTTTCTGGCAGATCATGAGCCCCGACGGCGGCGGCGAGCCCTCAGGCGACCTGGCCTCGGCGATCGACGAGAAGTTCGGCTCGTTCGACGACTTCAAGGAGAAGTTCAAGAACGCCGGCATTGGCCAGTTCGGGTCAGGCTGGGCTTGGCTGGTCCATGACGGCTCCGGCCTCGAGGTCACGTCGACTCCGAACCAGGACTCGCCGATCTCCGACGGCAAGACACCTCTTTTGGGCGCCGACGTCTGGGAGCACGCCTACTACCTGAAGTACCAGAACAAGCGCCCGGATTACCTCGACGCGTTCTGGAACGTCGTCAACTGGGACGAAGTTGGGAAGCGGTTCAGCGAGGCGAGTTAGCTAGCGCCCGGTCTTCGAGGCCTTCGGCGGGATGTGCTCCATCGCTCGCTCGGCCAGCGCGGTGATGGTGAGCGACGGGTTGACGCCTGGGTTGGCCGGGACGGCTGAGCCGTCGCAGACCAGGAGGTTCCGGTAGCCGAAAACGCGGTGCTCGGGATCGATCACACCCGTGTCTGGGCCTGAGCCGATCACGGCGCCGCCGAGGATGTGCGCGGTAGTGGGCTTGTTGCCGAGCGATTCGGTGAGCCCGCTCTGCGGGATTCCGCCCATTTCGGTCGCGAACCACTCGGCGACTCGGTTCGCCTCCGGGATAAATGTGGGGTTGGGGCGGTCCGGGTCCTGCTCGGTCTGAAGCCGGACCCCGCGACCGAACAGCTTCCGCTTGGGTATCAAGCGCATCGCGTTATCCAGCGATTGCATGACGAGGAGGATCACGGTCCTCTCCGACCAGCCGAACGGCAACAGGATCTTGGCGAAGGCAACGGGGTGGCGGAGAATCTGCCGCAGCCAGAGAACCGGCCTGGTAAGTCGGGTGCCGTCGCCTGTCATGAGCGTAAAGAGCCTCGACACGGAGTCTCCTCCCTTGCCGTAGGTCACGACCTCGACGTGCGTGTCGGGGTCCGGATAGATCGACGATGTGATCGCGACCGAGCGTGAGAAGTCGCGGCTCGTGTCAGGCGCGGTGACAGCCATGATGGACTCCGAGTTCGTCCGGACGAGGTGGCCGAGGCGATCGGAAACTAGCGGCAGGGTCCCCAGGTTCTTGGCGTTTTGCAGGAGCTTGTTCGTACCCAGCGCTCCCGCTGCAAGGACGAGGCCGCGCGCACGAAAAGTCCGTCTTTGCTTGCGAAAGATCGAGCCGGCTCGCTCCGTCTCGAGCTCGTAGCCGTCGGAACCGTCCTCGGCTCGGAGCGGCCTGATACCCACGACCTGGCGATCGGCGTGGATCTTCACCCCGAGCTTCTCGGCGAACCACAGATAATTCTTGCGAAGCGTGTTCTTGGCGCCGTAGCGACAGCCGATCATGCACTGCCCGCAGCGAACGCAGCCTGTGCGAGCCGGCCCCTCGCCGCCGAAGTAGGGGTCTGCCACCTCTTCGCCCTCGGGCCCGAAGAAAACGCCAACGCGCGTGTTCGTCCACGTCTCGGCAACGCCGGACTCCTCCGCATAGCGGTAAAGCAGCTCGTCGGCCGGCCCTTTTCCCTCATACGTCGTCACGCCAAGCATCCGCTCGGCCGTTTCGTAGTGGGGCCGGAGCTCTCGATCCCAATCCTCTGCCAGGCCATCCCACTGCGGATGGGTGAAGAAAGATGGACGTGCGCGATAGAGCGTGTTGGCATAGCCCAGGCTGCCCCCGCCGACTCCGGAGCCCGAAACGATCAGGATGTCCTTGAATGCGGTGAGGCGAAAGATTCCGCGCATCCCGAGCTTCGGCAGCCAGTAGTAGCGGCGAACCCGCCAGGTCGACTTTGCGAAGTCTTCGTCCTCGTAGCGGCGCCCGCACTCGATCACGCCGACCGAGTAGCCCTTTTCGGCGAGCCTCAGCGCGGATACGGAGCCGCCAAACCCCGAGCCGACGACGATCCAGTCGTATTCGTCAGGCTCTCGCTCGATTGACACGGTGGGAGAAACTATCTGCGCCGACGAGAATGGGCCGCGGTTCGGTTTCAGTCCGCGGGCGCCTCGGCTTCGCCTTCGGCCACCTCGCGCAGCGGCTCAAACGCTGCCGCCCGCGCGTACATGACCTGGAGGCGATAGCCGTCGGCGTAAGGCTGCGCGCAGCCGTTGTCGAACACCTCCATCGCCCGCTCGTCGCTCAGCTCTGAGGCCGTGACCCCTGCGTCCTCGCGGTTCACCTGGCTGCGGATGTCCTCGATCGTGGCGAGCTTTTCGGCCTGCGTGCCCGCTTCCCAATCGCTGCACTGGGCGAGCTGCGCGACGGAGCCGCCGAGCTCCTGACCAAGCGGCTCGGCCTCGGATTCGTCCGCGCTGCTTTGAGAACCGCACGCAGCCAGGGCCAGGGCGCCGGCCGCGGTGAGGGTCGCGCCGAGGGCGCGCCTATCCGCCCGCGGAACCGTAGTACTCCTCAAGGCGTTCGGCCTCGGGGGTCCCGCCAAGCTGCTCCATGTACTCGGCCTGGCGGCGCTGCTCGGCCGCGGCCTCTGAGGAGCCCGGGCGGGGCGGCATCTGGTACCAGTAGCAAGGGCCGTCGCCCACCACGTCGGCGTCGCCTCGGAACTCGAATTCCGCGAAGCACTCCAAGAGCAGGATGGCCTTCGCGCCGTAGGCGCCCGGAACGGTCGGCCCGAGGTTCGAGCAGTCCGAGGGGAGCAGTGGCGCCGGCGGGTCGGAGGTGACCGCGCCGCCATCCACGCCCTTGTTGTCGAACCAGCAGTTGCCGCTGTTGGTGGGGAACTCGTCCCACCAGAAATCGACTCCGTTCGGAAGCTCGTCAGGCACGTTCTCGTCCAGGAGACCGCTCTGGTTGCCGAACTTCTTCAGCCCGGGGTGGGCATCAAACCCCTTCGGCACGTTGCCCATGTTGTTCTGGGAGTACTGGTTCCCGCATGAGGTGGAGGCCGCGCTGTCGTCGATGCAGTGATTTTGCTCGTCGACGTTCCCGTCGGCTTCGCCCGCAACCGCGTCCGGAATTGCCACAAGAAGCGTCCCGTGGCGCCAGTTGTCGAATACCCGATTGTGCTCGAAGCGTCCGTCATTCATGCCGGGCCACATGATGCCGGTGCCGACCGCCTGCGGGACGAGCGGGACGAACGGGTTGTCGTCGCGGTAGATGTCGAGGTTGTTCGAGTAGAAGAGGTTGTGATCGACCTTCTGCCCGTCGGCCGGGAAGCCGGGGTGCCCGGGAGCGGAGATCGTGTCGCTCGTGAGGCCGTTCGCGTTGCCGTAGACGTTGTTGCGGGTGACGCGGACGGAGTTGCCCATCGAGCCCGAGTAGCCCATCGCCGAGCCGTGGAGGTCGCACTCCTTGATGACCGTGTTGTAGCGCTCCTTCGGGTAGAAGGAGTCATCGCGGAACTCACCCGTCTGCGGCGATGCCCCGGGGTAGACGACCGCGTCGCCGGAGCCGAAGCCGTCGCAGTTCTTGACGACATTGTGATCGGTCGTGAACGAGAGGTGTCCGTAATCCGCGTTCCAGAAGAACTTGACCCGGTCGAGCAGAATGCCGTCGGACTCCTCGGTGTAGAAGCCGTGCTCCTTCGCGCCGCGGAGCAGGAAGTTCTTGCCCACGAAGCCGTCAGAGCGGTCGCTACGCAGCACCACGTGCTTCGCGTAGCAGGGGTTGTCCTGTCCATCCTCGGCTGCCAGGCAGTCCTCGGGCGAAGTGCCGGCGCTGCCGGGACGGTTGCCAGGCACCTTGGGCTTCGCGTATCCGCGGCCCGCATCGATGAGAACGTCTTCGACGCGCACGCCCGAACCCTCGATCTGGAGGTTGCAGCGCACGCAGCGGCCGAGCTCCTGTTCGGGGATGCCGTGCCGGTCGGGGTCGGGCTCGGTAAGCGGTTCTCCCTCAACCGCGCGGCCCTGGACGTACAGCAGGTTCTGATCGTTCGAGCACTTGGCCTGATACTCGTACGACGGAGTCTCGGCACCGCTCTGATCCTCTTGGAGCATGGAGGGGTTGCATTTCGGATCGTTGACCGGGGACCGGCGCGACTTGGGCTCGGTGTAGCGGCCGGGCATGATGACGACGCGGTCGTTATTGCCCGATGCGTCGATGGCCGGCTGGATCGAGCCGTACGAACACATCTCGGCAAGTGCTCTGTTGATCTCGAGAAGGCGATCAGCCTTGGCGGCCGAGAGCCGTTCCTTGGGCTGGCTCGGGCGTAGGCG
>JALZIJ010000229.1 GCA_030860375.1 Actinomycetota bacterium
GCACTCATCTCAACAACGACGGCGTCGAGATCATGCTCGAAGCGCCGCCGCTCTACGGCGAATGGGTGACGCGTCTCGACGCCGGCGTCCTGTGGTCGATCGTGCTTGCCGTAGTTGTGGTAGCGGGTGCGCCATGGGTGGTTCGGAACGCCTCCTGGAGGTCTCTCTTGGTCGCGGTCGCGCTCCTCGGCTTCGTCTGGCCGCTCGCACTGGCACTGATCGACGGAACCGAGGAGATCTCGGAGCCGCTCCTCGTCTCCACGCAATACATCCTCGCGGTCCCTCAAGTCGGAGACCCTGGCGAGTTCTTGTCGAACTTCGTCGAGAACATCGACGACTACCCGGCCCATGTCAGGGCCCACCCGCCCGGGATGGTCCTCAGCCTCTGGGGTCTCGACCAGGTGGGACTCGGCGGGGAGTGGGCCGCCGCTTTCGTGATCTTGGCGATTGCCGCAACAGCCGCTCCGGCGGCCCTGATCGCGCTTCGCGCTCTGAGCGGTGAAGAGAGTGCGCGTCGGGCCGCGCCTTATCTCGTGCTGGTGCCGGCCGGCCTCACAATCGCTACCACCGCAGACGCGCTTTTCATGGCAGTCGGGGCGTGGGCGGTCTGTGCGGTCGTGCTCGGAATCGTCGGTTCCGGACGTCGCTCAGACGCCTTGGCTTTCGTGGGCGGGCTCCTCTTCGGAGTCACCATCTTTCTCAACTACGGCCTGGTGCTCTTGGCGCTCATCCCGCTCCTCGTAGCGCTCGTGCGGCACAGGGTGCGCCCAATCGTGATCGCAAGCGCGGGGGGTCTGGTGGTGATCCTCGCCTTCCTTGCAGCCGGATTCTGGTGGCTCGACGGCTTGAACGTCACGAGGCGGGAGTACTCCCAAAGCATTGCGAGCACGCGGCCGTACGAATACTTCGTGGTCAACAACCTGGCGGCGTTCGCTCTCATCATGGGGCCCGTAGCGGCCGTCGCCATGGTGAAGCTGCGTGACAAAGCCGCGTGGCTTCTCGTCGGAGGCGGGCTCGCGGCGATCCTCGTTGCAGATCTCACCGGCCTGTCGAAGGCCGAGGTTGAGCGGATATGGCTTCCCTTCCTACCGTGGATCCTGCTTGCTACGGCCGCGCTCCCGGCGGCAACGGCGTGGATGCGCTCGACGCTCGCCGTGCAGGCCCTAGTGGCGATCGCCGTCGGGGTTCACGTGGAGACGCTCTGGTGAGCGCCTCGCCCGTCCTCGTGATCGGCGGCGCGGGGTTTGTCGGCTCTCACATCGTCGACGGCCTGCTCGCGTTGGGGTGCCAGGTACGAGTGCTCGACATCCTCGAGGAGCGGGCTCACTCCGGCCGGCCGGACTATCTCGCGGAAGGGGCCGAGTACATCTGGGGCGACGTTCGCGATCCGGAGGTGGTGCGCCAATCACTTGACGGCGTCGAGGCCGTCTCCCACCAGGGCGCCATGGTCGGCCTGGGCGTGGACTTCTCAGACGCCCCGGATTACGTGTCGCACAACTCGCTCGGCACGGCCGTGCTGCTGCGTGCCATGCACGACGCCGGCTTCGAGGGCCGTCTGGTCTTGGCAAGCAGCATGGTCGTATACGGTGAGGGGCGCTTCCGCTGCTCAGAGCACGGCGTCGTCCCACCGGCTCCTCGCAGCGTAGAGGCCCTCGGAGCAGGCGAGTTCGAGCCTCCGTGCCCCCATTGCGGCAGAGCACTTGAGCCCAAGGCCGTGCCCGAGGACGCGCCGACCGACCCGCGCAACGTCTACGCGGCAACCAAGCTCAACCAGGAGCAGCTGTGCACGGTGTGGGCGCGCGAGGCCCGGGCACCTCTGATCTCTCTTCGGTACCACAACGTCTACGGCCCCCGGATGCCCCGCGATACGCCGTATGCCGGGGTGGCGAGCATCTTTCGAAGCGCGCTCGAGAGCGGTCAGGCTCCGCGGGTGTTCGAGGACGGCGCTCAGCTTCGCGACTTCGTTCACGTCCGCGACGTCGCCCGCGCCAACCTTCTGGCGCTCGAGGCCGCCCATGGGGTTTCGGGCGCGTTCAACGTTGCCTCCGGCACCCCGCGAAGCATCGGCGAGATGGCCGGCGAGCTCTCGAAGGCGATGGGCGGCCCAATGCCTGACGTCACCGGTGAGTTCCGACTGGGCGACGTGCGCCATGTGTTCGCGTCGACCGACCGAGCCTCGACCGAGCTCGGATTCGAGGCGCAGATCGGGTTTTCCGACGGCATATTGGAATTTGCCGCGGCTCCGCTCCGCTCCCCGGCTTGAGCTAGCGGGCCGGCAGAACGCCGGCGATCCGGCGCGCGACCTCAACGTCGTCGAGGCCCGTGCGGTCGAGCAGTTTGACTCCCGGCATCCTGCGCATCCAGGTGAGCTGGCGGCGAGCGAGGGCTCGCTGTGCGGACTTCATCCGCTCGACGTCGCCCACCAAGAGCTCTGAGAAGCCGATCGCTGCCCGAGCGGTGCGAGAAGCTCCTGCTTCCTCGGCTCGGTGGGCTTCCTCGGCAGCTCCGGCGGCGATCATCGCATCGACCCGCTCGTCGATTCGCGTGTGCATTTCTTCACGCTTGAGCGTGATGCCGAAGAGGAGCGTGGGACGACGAGGCGTTTCGGTCCACAAGCCTTCGCTTGAGGCATGCGGGGTGATGCCGAGCCGGGTCAGCTCGGTGAGGCGAACGATGCGCTTTCCGTCGTTGGGGTGAACGCCCGAGCGAAGCTCGCCTGAAAGCTCTGCGTGAAGCGCAGCGGCGCCGCGTTCGGCAAGGTCGTCTTCGACGTCTGCACGGACCTCGGCGGGCACGGGTGGGCGCAGCTCGAGTTCGGCGAGCGCCGCGCGCAGGTAGAGGCCTGTGCCACCGACGACAATCGGACGGAGTCCTTCGCCGAGGAGCCCGTCGATCTCTCGTTGCGCCAGCTCGGCGTAGCGGCCGGCGGAGAACTCCTCGGTGACATCCGCGATGCCGACGAGGCGGTGCTCGAGGCGCTCACGCTCGACTTCCGTGGGCGCTCCGCTCAGCACCTCGAGACCACGGTAGACCTGGATTGAGTCGCAGCCCACGGCGACCGGATCCTCCCCGCGCTCTCGCAAGAGGTCGGCGAGAGCGACGGCGACACCCGTCTTGCCGACAGCGGTCGGCCCGAAGATTGCGACGACGTGCACGAAGCGAGTCAGCCGACGCGGCTGAGGAGCTGTTCGTGCCCGAGGAGCGTCTGCGAAGTCGCCTTCGTCACCTCGACCTCGACGAGGTCGCCGGGCTGGGCCGTGCCCTCGAAGTTGACTGCCTTGTTGTGGCGACTTCGGCCGCGAAGGCGGGTGGGGTCGGTGCGGCTGGGCCCTTCGACCAGCACGTCGACATTCCGCCCGACAAAGCGCTGAGAGCGCTCTTTTGCGCGCGCCTGAACCAGGTCGACAAGCTGCTTCATGCGCTCCTGCTTGATCTGGTGCGGGACCTGACCGGGGAGGGTGGCCGCCTCGGTCCCGCGGCGTGGCGAGAAGACGAAGGTGAACGCCCCGTCGTAGGCGACCTGATCCACGATCTCAAGCGTTTCGTCGAAGTCCGCGTCCGTCTCACCCGGAAAGCCGACGATGATGTCCGTGGTGAGCGCCGTATCGGGCACATGCTCGCGGATAAGCGCGACGCGGTCGAGGTAACGCTCGCGGTTGTAGGTGCGGCGCATCGCTTTGAGGATGCGGCTCGAGCCGGACTGGAGGGGTAGATGAATGTGCTCGCATACTGAGGAGCACTCCGCGTGGGCGAGGATCACGTCCTCGCGCATGTCCTTTGGATGGGGGCTCGTGTAGCGGATGCGCTCGATGCCCTCGATCTGGTCGACCGCACGGAGGAGCTCGGCGAAGGTCATGCGATCGGTGCCGCGAAGGTCTCGGCCGTAGGCGTTGACGTTCTGGCCGAGGAGCGTAACCTCGCGTACGCCATCGGCCGCCAACCGCTCGACCTCGCGCAGGAGCTCAGGAGCCGATCGGCTCTCTTCGCGTCCACGCGTTGACGGAACGATGCAATACGAGCAGGCGCAGTTGCAACCCTGAGATATCTGAAGCCACGCCTGAAACTCGCGCATCCGCTTCATCGGCAGATGCCCCGCGAAGCCCTCGAACTCGAAGAAGCCCTGAGCTCCGATCGAATCGGTGGTCAAAAACTCGGCAAGGCGGCCGATCTGCCCGGGGCCGAACGCGACGTCCACGAAGGGGAAGCGGTCGAAAATCTCATCCTTTACCGACTGCGCCCAGCAGCCGCCGACCCCGACGATCCGGTTCGGATCTTCGGACTTCAGGCGCTTTGCATGTCCGAGATGGGCGATGAAGCGTGAGTCCGCCGATTCCCGGATCGAGCATGTGTTGAAGAGGATGAGGTCTGCGCCGTCGCGGTCAGGCGCCTCGGTGTATCCGAGTGACTCGAGCATGCCGCGCATGCGCTCCGAGTCGTGCTCGTTCATCTGGCACCCAAAGGTGGTGACGTGGTAGCTCCTCACTGGAGCGTGAGGGTACTTCGCACCAGTGCCCGGACGGCCGCCTTACTTGACGGTGAGGGTGCCTTCCATGCCCGACTCGCGGTGGCTCGGGATCGAGCAGTAGTAGGCGTATTCGCCCGGCTCGAGGTCGGCCGTCGCGGGGCCGCTCGCGCCACCCGTCACAGTCTCGCCCTGGGCAACGGTTTCAGAGCCGTCCTCGATCGCCACGTTGTGCGGCACCTCAGACGGGTTGGTGTAGTCGATGGTCACCTCGCCGGCTTCCGCCTCGAGCGTCGTGGGATCGAACACGAGGTCGCCGGCGTCAGGCGAGGTCAACGCCAGCCCGTCGGTCGGTTGAACCTCCGAATCGGTTGGCTCCTCTACCTCAGAGCCTTCGGCGCCCGCCGCCGGCTCTTCTTCGGCCGCCTGCTCTTCGCGATATTCCGCGATCTCAACCTCGCGAACTTCGTGCTCCTCTCGGGAGAGGACTACGGCAAACGCCGCCGAGCCCACGACCAAGAACGCCATCAGGCCGAGGCCGCCGATCAGGAGTCGCCTCGAGGGAAAGCCCTCCGTGCGCATGCCGCCGAAGGCCAAGACGACCGCCATGACCGTGAGGCCGATTCCGAAGACGTAAAAGAGCTCGCTCATGCGGGCGCGATCCTATCGGGAGCCGCGGCTCCAAACGCAGGATCGCCCGTGCTCAATCCGCATAGGAGGTCGCCCGGCTCTCGCGGATGACGGTTATTTTCGTGCGGCCCGGATGGGTCGTCTCCTTCTCGACCGCGGTCGCTATCTCCTGAGAGATCACGGCGGCCGTGTCGTCGTCGACCACACCCGGGTCCACAACCACGCGGATCTCGCGCCCGGCGCGCATCGCGAAAACACGCTCGACGCCGTGATGACGGCTGGCGATGTCCTCGAGATCGCGCATTCGGCCGACATAGGCCTCCAGCGAGTCTCCACGAGCGCCGGGCCGGGCGCCGGAGACGGCGTCCGCCGCTTGGACGATCACGGCCTCGACCGTCTTTATCTCCACTTCGTTGTGATGGGCTTCCATCGCATGGGCCACCGCCTCGGCCTCACCGTTCCGGCGGGCGATACGCGCGCCGATCAGGGCGTGAGGACCCTCGACTTCATGGGTCACTGCCTTGCCGATGTCGTGAAGAAACGCGGCGCGGCGCGCGGTCTCGGCCGACGCGCCGAGCTCCTCCGCAAGGATTCCCGCGAGGTTCGCGCACTCGACCAGGTGGTCAAGCACGTTTTGCCCATAGGAGGTCCGAAAGCGCAACTGGCCAAGCAATTTCGTGAGCTCAGGGTCCAGGCCGTGGACGTGGGCCTCGTGCGCGGCCAGCTCCCCCTCCTCGGTGACACGCTCGTCGAGGTCTGAGCGGGCCTGCTCGTAGGTCTCCTCGATCAGCGCAGGATGAATGCGGCCGTCGGCGATCAGGCGCTCGAGCGTCATTCGTGCAATCTCTCGCCGGACGCCGTCGAAGCTCGAAAGGACCACCGCCGAGGGGGTTTCGTCGATGATCACGTCTACGCCCGTGAGCTTCTCCAGGGCGCGGATGTTTCGTCCCTCCCGGCCGATGATCCGACCTTTCATCTCGTCCGAGGGAAGCTCGACGAGGCGCGTGGTTGCCTCGCTTGAATGCTTGGCAGCCAGCCTGCCGGTGGCGACGGCGAGGATGTTCCTCGCACGACGATCGGCCTCGCGCTTTGCCTCCTCCTCGACCTGGCGGATCTTGAGCGCGGCCTGATGCTGCGCTTCCTGCTCAACGTCGGCAAGAAGCATCTGTTTCGCCTGGGCCGCGCTTAAGCCGGAGATTCGCTCGAACTCTCGGCGCTGGACGCGCTTGGCCTGCTTTAGCTCCTCGGTCTGCTGGACAACGTTTCGCTCGCGGTCCTCGAGCGCCTGGACCCGTCGGTCGATGTCGGCTTGGCGAAGCGCGATCGACTCGGTCTCGCGAAGGGCAAGCTCCTCCATGCGGGCGATCTCGGCCCGTCGCGCCTGGAGCTCGTCCACGGCCCCTCCGTCCTCTTGCGTAACCGTGGGCGTTGCGGGCGTGCCGCGCAAGCCTTCCACTGCCTCATCCTCACGGCGCCATCCGAAGCGCTGGGTGCGTGTTCCCATTTCGGTTTCACCTCCACCCGTGCCGGTCGAAGCCGGCTGCGAGCGCGTTTGTTATTCAGGTTCATGCCATCAATTGAGCGTCGGCCGACGCCCGTCGCTTGCCGCTGGCAACCTGATCGAAATACGCCGTTTGCGGGGCTTTCCCGCCGGCTCCTGAAAGAGACAGCTCCTAGCCGCTCGGCTCCTGCCCGGCTTGGGCGAACTCGTGGTGGGTATGGAGGTTCAAGATGTTCATTCGAAAGTTCAGATTGCCTGCGAAGCGACGGCTTCCAGCCGCGCCTTTCATTCTTGTCTTGGACATCGTAAACCCGGGTGCAAGGGATCACAAACGCGATCAAGGGATGTGAATGCGTCAGGCCGCGCGGCGCTCGGCGAGGCGAACCGCCTCGTAAGCGACCTCAAGCTCGTAGCCACGCCGCGCCAGAAAAGCAAGCGCCCGCCCCCGCCCGGAGTCGCCGTCGAGGCAGCCGGCACGCCGATCGAGAAGATCCGCCGCGCGCTCGGCCAGCTCCGATTGGCTCTCCCCTCCTGTTGCCGACTCCGCGAGGGGGCGAGCGACTCCCTTCTCGATCAGCGCAGCGCGGATCCGGTCGGGTCCCCAGCCGAAAAGCTCTCGCTTGTCCTCTGAAAAGAGCGCGGCGTAACGCTCGTCGTCGAGCTGGCCCATGTCGACGAGGCGCTCGATCGCCTCCTCGGCCTCATCAGGATCGACATCCCGCCCGGCAAGCCACGCCCTTACCTCCTGAACTGTGCGTTCCCTTCGCGAGAGCGCGCGAACCGCTAGCTCAAAGGCGGTTGCCTTGCGTCCAGTCATCTGAGACGTCGCCTCCTTCGAGCCCTCGAGCCCAGGCCCCTGGCGGCCTAGGCGGCTTGGCGTTCGGGCTCGCCCTCGGCGGCAATGGCCTCGGACAGGCCGACGTCCGGGGCGTCCGGCACATCAGGCGTGTCCGGCACCGCCGCGATCGGGCGCGGCTCGCGCTCGAGCCCGAGGAGCCCGAAGATCTTCGTCTCGATCTCCTGCGCCAGCTCGGGGTTCTCGGAGAGATAGCCCTTCGTGTTGTTTCGCCCCTGTCCGAGCCGAAGCTCGCCGTAGGAGAAGAACGAGCCGGACTTCTGGACGAGCTCGTGCTCGAGCGCAAGGTCGAGCAGGCAGCCCTCGTGCGAGATGCCGACGCCGTACTCGATGTCGAACTCGGCCTGGCGAAACGGCGGTGCCACCTTGTTCTTCACGACCTTGACGCGAACCCGGTTGCCGACCGCCTCGGTGCCCTCCTTGAGGGTCTCGATGCGGCGGATATCAAGCCGCTGCGACGAGTAGAACTTGAGTGCGCGACCGCCCGGCTGCGTCTCAGGCGAGCCGAAGGTGACGCCGATCTTCTCGCGGATCTGGTTCGTGAACAGGCAGACGGTATTGGCGCGGTTGAGATTGCCGGCGAGCTTTCGCATTGCCTGAGACATCATCCGTGCCTGAAGGCCGACCTGCTGGTCGCCCATCTGACCCTCGAGTTCGACCCGGGGCGTCAGCGCAGCGACCGAGTCGACCGCCACAACGTCGACTGCGCCCGAGCGCACGAGGACATCGACGATCTCGAGCGCCTGCTCGCCGTAGTCCGGCTGGGAGATCAGAAGCTCGTCCGTGTTGAGGCCGATACGGCGTGCGTAGACCGGGTCGAGGGCGTGCTCTGCGTCGATGAACGCGCAGACGCCGCCGCGCTTTTGGGCCTCGGCCATGATGTGGTAGACGAGCGTCGTCTTACCCGAAGATTCCGGGCCGAAGATCTCGATCACGCGGCCACGTGGAACACCGCCCACTCCGAGCGCGAGGTCGAGCGAAAGCGCACCGGTGGGAATCGCCTCGATCTCAAGAGCGCTTTGCCCGCTGAGAGTCATGAGCGAACCGGCGCCGAACTGCTTGTCGATCTGGGCCTTGGCGGCGTCGAGCGCTGCCGAACGGGCCTTCGCCTCCTTATCCGCCGCCTTCTGGTCTGCTTTCGTCAGTTCTGCCATCGGTCTATCCACCTTCTCTTTTCTCGCCCGGGCTAAGCCGAGGGCGGCAAGTTCAAATTGGCCAGGGACACGTATTTGGCGCCGTCCGACCTAAGCTCCGAACGGTAAAGGGAGACCCGGACGGCATCGAAGGGCTGCAAGAGCTCCGCCGGCAGGTCGGATGGGACCTTTTTCACCTCCCGCGGACGCCCACCCCTCCCCCCCTTCGTCCGCGTGCGAGCGAGGGTCAAGTGTGCCCAGAACGGGCGGTCCTCGGGCTCGTAGAGACCCGCGCCGCTGAGCGCGGCTGAAAGCTTCGCCTGGACCTCCGCTGCCGCGGGAGCCTCGGCTTCCAACGCCCACACCCGTGGTGCGTGTGAGGGCTTGCCGACGGGCGTGCTCACAAGACGAATGCGGATCGGGGTCGGCTCGAGACCCTGGACGCATGCCGCCGCCTCCCTCACCCGCGAGGACTCGGTTCGCCCGAGGAAGCAGAGGGTCATGTGGAGGCTCTCGGGCGCGACTGGGCGAAGCGCGTTATCGGTCAGCTCGCGGGCGCTCCATGCGACCATGCCCGCACGAATATCTTCGGGGATGTCGAGAGCCGCGAAGAGTCGCTCGGTCGGAGGCTCGTTGGCTTCGACGGGCATCGGAAGAACGCTAGACGGCCCAGTCGCACGACTTTCGCTCGTTTTGCGTCAGAACTAGTTCAAGGTTGCTAACAACCTCGACGACGTCGCCTGCCAATAGCTCAGAGCGGAAAGTCTTCGCCGAGTAGAAGTCGGCGCATGAGGTGCATGCCCAGGAGAGCCGTGCGCTCCCGGACGTCAGCGCGGCTGCCGGGCATCACCGGGTCGCGAGCGATCATGT
>JALZIJ010000264.1 GCA_030860375.1 Actinomycetota bacterium
GGCTCGTCCCCGCCCAACTCAACGACCGCTCTTTCGAGATAGCGGCGCGCCACGTCAACAGCCCCCCTCGAAAAGGCGCTTGCGCCAGCCTTCCTGAGCGCGGTAACCGCCCAGTCTTCGCCCTGGGGCTCACTCTCGAGCAGATGAACGGCAACCCGATCGGCCGCTACACCGTCCTCCGCCAGCGCTTGGGCGGCACGGCGGTGCGCCAGGGCACGCCCCGCCGGGGCGAGGTCCTCGACGATGGACGACCTCACGATGGGATGGGCAAACTCGATCGGGCGGGCGCTCTTTAAGACCCCGATGCCTTCGAGTGTGTCGGCCGACCGAGCACCGGCCTCGAGGTCGACCCCCGCCACGGCGCTGACATGCCGCAGCTCCGGCAACTCCCCCAGCAAGGCCGCGGCCCGCGCGAAGTCGGTGACGTTCGGGGGCAGGCCCACCAACCGGGTGAGCGTGTAGCGCGAGATCGTCGCCGGCGCGAGGGTCGCCACTCGCGGAATCGATTCCGCCCGCGGCTCGATCGCCTCGGCCTTGAGCGCTGCGCAAAGCTCGGAGACAAGGAACGGATTTCCTCCCGTCGCGTCATGGCATGCCTCGCCGAATTCGCGGTCGACCGGTGCCCCGAGCTGCTCGGAGACAAGCTCGGCCACCGCCCCGGCCGAAAGCGGCGCAAGGACGTCCTGCTCACCCCACGCATCCCCCATGGCGGCGTCGAAGAACTCTGCTGCCGCGCGCCCCGACCGCCGGGTGACAGCGAGCGCGATTGACAACCCCTCGAGGCGCCTCGCGACGTAGGCCAAGAACCGCACGGAGTACTCGTCAGCCCACTGCGCGTCGTCGACTGCCAATAGGAGAGGTTGCGCTTCAGCGAGGTTCGCGCACAGCCAGTAGAGCCCGTGGAGGGCGGCGAAGGTCCGATCTCCGCTCGGCTGCTCGACGAACGGCGCCGCCTCGGGGGGCTCACCGGACGCAAGGAGACGAGACGCCAGGGAGGCGGCGCCACCTAGAGCGCCGGAGCGCTCTTCAGCGTCCAGCTGCCGAAGTAGAGGCTCGAGAGCCGTGCGGGCGGTACCGAACGGAAAGTCGCGCTCAAACTCCGAGGCGCGCGCAGCGCCGATGCGAAATCCAGCGGCCTGCGCCTCCGCGATCGCGAAGTCGAGCATCCGGCTCTTTCCGATGCCAGCCTCGCCTTCGATCAGGACCGAGGAGCCGGCACCTCGCCGAGCACTATCGAGCACGCGCTGAATCGCCTCTCGCACGTGCTCACGCTCATAAACCCCCTGCCCCGGGATCCCCATTGGCGCACCCTACCGCCAGAAAACGCGCAACGCCAGACAGTCAAAAAAGTAGGCCCGTCCCTACTGCGAACAGCTGGCAATCGGGCAAGGCCTAGAACGGCACGATCAAGGTCGTTGACCTAGCCACGGTCAGGCCAGGCCCCTCGCAGGAGGGGCGGCATCATCCGCCACGGCGGGAAGCTCCTCTCTACTCTACGCGTTCACCGAGCCAAGCACGGGAACATCCCGCTTTGACCGGTGCGCGAATGGAACATGGCGTGAGTGGGTAGGGACTCAGTCGTGGAACATGGAACAACACGCGGTGGTGTCGACGGCGGGCGACTGGTGATCGCATTCGGCGCGATACTTCTCCTCGTCTCGCTGTTCCTCGATTGGTACGGCGCAGAACGAGGCGTCGGGGGGGACGCGATCACGGCCTGGACTGCTTTCGAGACCGTAGACCTGTTGCTCGCCTTGATCGCACTGGCGGCGATCGCTGCGGCGCTCGAGCCGATGGTTCGCGGCACGTCCCGAATTCCAGATACTGTCGGCGCCTTCGGAGGACCCGTCGCGCTCCTCCTCGTGATCGTCTCGATCCTCAACTTTCCTCCGGCGGTTCAGAGCTTCGAAGCTGAATTGGAGGTCGGCGCTTGGCTTGCGCTGGCTGGCGCCGCGATCATGTGCGCCGGCGCGCTCCTCGCGTTGAACCGCGTGTCCCTTGTAGTGACGCCGCGCGACGACGCCCGAGCCCCTCACACGCCGAGCCCTCAGACACCGCCGCCCGTCGATCGGGGCGAGGACGTGAGGGCAGCCGAAACCGAGACGCGCCCGCTGCCGCCTCATGACAGGTAGCTAAGCGGAGCGCCGGGCGAGCCAGCCGGTCACGGACCCGCCGGCAAGCAGCCCCAGGGCCACGAGCAAGAGGCCGCCAAGCGCCAGGCCGGTGAAGGGAAGGGAGCCGCCGGCTTCAGGGGCCGAGTCGGTGCTGGGACCGCGCTCATCTCCGGGCGCGTCGTCGCCGCGCGGATCGTCCTGCCCCGGAGGCTCTGACACGGTCTTCCTGCAATCGGGGGGGTCGCGGCGCGGATCGTCCAAGAGCAACTCGACGTTGCGGTCCTTGCGCTTGCCTTCGCCGGTGCCGAAGCCCGCCTGCGGGTCGTTGTAGGCCAGGGTGCGCGAGATCGAGGCGATGTCGGCGTCGCGAAGCCCACCGGCCTCCGTTCCGCTCGCGGGCGCCGTGGCCGGGGCGGCGCTGTCAAGGGTGGTGCCGAAGATCGAGAGGGTGCCATCGCAGTTGTCCATCAACTCGATCAGGCGGTTCTGAGGCGGCCAGTCGATCAGGGACGCCGTTTCGATCCCCCAGAAGTCACCGGCACCGCCGTCCGCCCGGTCGAACTCCTTGAGCCTGTTCTCGTGCGTGTGCCCGGCGACGTAGGTGATCACGTGCGGGAACTGGTGGAAGAGCGCGGTCAGATCCTCGCCGAGATGAAGTGGCGACGAGTCGCGCGGGTCGCGGTCGCAGCCGGCGTTGACGTCGTGGCCGAACTCGCCCTCGACGGTGCAGGGCGGCGGCGTTTCGTCGGGGATGTCGCAGGTGAGGCTGTCGATCGGGTGGTGCCCGTAGACGACGACCAGCTGGTCGCGACCCTGGGCGCGCTCCAGCTCCCCACGCAGCCACTGAAACTGCGGGTCGTCGATGTTGCCGGAGGCCGAAGGGCCGGTGACCCCGCCGTCGCAGTTGGTCTCGAGCGCGATCATCCGGATCCCCGGCTTTGCGGTGAAGGCGTAGTAGGTGGCGGCTCCGCCCGACGCGTCGTTCTCCTCCGGATCGACGAACCCGAAGCCGTGGGCATCATCCTGGGCGCCCGTGTCGAAGCGCTCCTTGTACTGAATCCGGTCGACGTACTGGCGGCGCTCGTCGGGCGGCACCAGCATCACCTGGCTCGGATTCGTCTGCAAGAGGCCGCCGAGATAGTCCGGGTCGAGGATGTCTGCCACCTCGGTCAGGTCGGAGGCCGGAACCAGCGCCTTCAGGCAGCCGACGCCGACCTGCTCGAACGGCAGGATCGCCTTCTGGTTCCCTTGCGCAAGCGCGTCGTGATTGCCCAAGACGACGTACGAGGGGACGTCGAAACCCTGCGCCTGGAACTCGACCTGGGCCCGATCCATCAGCCCCGTGTACTCCGGCCAATCCTCGTACTTCGGGCCGATCGGCTGGTCGGGGTCGTAGAACTGCTGACCTTCGAAGTAGTCGTCGTAGTCCTGGACGCCCGCGTAGAGCTCGGGGTCCGCCGTCTGACCGCTGGGCTCTTGGCCCGCCGGGCAGCTCGAGGGATCCGTGCCGCTGTTCGGATCGAGCGGACCACCTTCGAGCAGGCGCACTACCCAGTCCGTCTCGTTGAGCTGCTGGTTGTCGGCCTGATCGCCCGTCATCAAAATCATGTCCATCGCCGCCTGCGAGCCGCCACGCGCGCGCAGAGGGCTGGCGTCGGCGAACTCGTTGATCTGGCGGACCGACTGGTCGACGGCGTAGGCGCCGAACGCCTCCTGCGGGCGCCAGGCCGCGCTGACGGTGTTCGGGAAGGGTTCGTTCGCCGCTATGTCCAGGAACTCGACTCGGGCCGGAGACTCTTCGTCGACGAGCTGCCAGTCGGTGGTCTGTGCGACGTAGAGGAGCGATCGCCGGCGCGTAGCCCGCCCCTGCTTTGCCTTGGCGAGCTCCTCGCGCACGATCCGTGACTCGCCGCCGGCTCGCTCCAGCGTCTGAAAGCCGTCGTCGGCGTCCCCTGCGCCGACAATCGTCTGGTCGATCGTGGTCAGGCCTCGTGTCTTGCCGCTCGCATGATCCGTGGTGGCGCCCCGTTGGGGATGGGGATGGCCGTGCGTGTCGGGCTCTGCCTTCCGCGAGTCCGAGGCCCCGTAAGGCTGAAAGTCTTCTTGCGGTTCGCTCTCATGGTGGTCGCTCTCGTGGTCATCGTGCTCGCAGATCTCAAGGCGCTCCAGCCTGGCGGTGCAATGCTCCTCGAGACCTTCTGCGGGGTCGTTGCCGATGACCTCGTCCAGCGGCGCCGCGGCGCCGGGCAGGTCCTCGTCCGGCAAGTCGTCAGATCCGGCCTGAGAGGTGCCGACGCCGACCGCAAGCGCAAGCGTTCCGGTTGCGATGAACACGAGCTGTAGGCGGCTCGCACGCTCTCTCAACTGTCCCATCGAAAGGTCTTCCCGCGAGCGTAGCCTTTGAAAACAAGTCATGCGCCGCTTCGCCCCGCGGGCTACAGGTAAATCATCGGTGCCCGGACTCGTCCGGCACGGCACGCCCCCATCACAGCGTCTGCGATACCGAGGTCCTGAATAGCGAGTCCTGTCGAATCGAAGAGGGTTACCGCGTGGTCCGAGGTGCGACCAGGCGCACGGCCGGCAAGCACCTCTCCCAATTCGGTCACGTCCGGCCGCCCAACATCACCGGAGGCGGCCAGGCCCGAGAGCTCACCCCCGTTGGAAGCCTGCTTCCACTCGTCACAGAAAAGCTCACAGCGCGCGACCGCTCGGGCCTCTACCTCGGCCTTGTCGTGGGCGTCTGCGCCGAGAACGGCCAGGTGTTGCCCAGCCCTCAGATCCGAAGCGAGGATCACCGGCTCGTGGCCTGGTGTGACGGTTACGACCACATCTTGCGCCGCGGCTTCCTCGCGCGAGCCCACCCGCCAAGCCAACTCGGCTGCCAGCGTCTCGGCGCTTGCCGCCTGGGGGTCGGCGCAGACGCCTTCGCCGTAGCCGACGGCCGCAAGGCAACGCGCCGCCCAACCGCCGTTAACGCCGCAACCGATGATCCCGACCGTTCGAGCATCCTCGCGTGCAAGAGCCTGAGCCGACACGGCTGCCGCAGCACCGGTCCGAAGCGAGGTGACAGCCCCACAGTCGAGAATCGCCACCAACTCACCGGTTTCAGCGTTCGAGACCAGGAGGGCACCGGCCACCACCGGCAGCCCTCGTTCCACGTTGCCCGGAAACGAGGTCACCCACTTGAGGATCGCAAGCCCTTCCCCCCGTGCCGGCATCGCGCGGAAGTCCCCGTGGGGCGGCGCGTCAACATAGGTCTTTGCAGGCATCACCCAGTCTCCCGCGTGATGACGGAGGAACGCGGTGCGCGTACGCTCGACTGCCTCGACGGGCGAGACAGTGGCGAACACCGTGGCGGCGTCGATCATGCGAACCTCGGACATGACCCCAGGCTAGAGTCCAAAGCATGGGCGCCGAAAAGATTCAAGTGACGAGCGCAGGCGCATCCGAGTCGGAGACGGTCGCGATCGTCGCAGCCGTCGAGCAGTTCCTCGCCGACACGGCTCCACCGCCCGCCGACGCGGCGCTGACAAGGAGCCCGTGGGCTCGTGCAGCACTCGCGGAGGGCATCGCGGCGCGCCAGCTGTACGGCGACGCTTGGGGCCACTCGCCACCGCCGCGCTGACGGGCGTATGGTCCGCCTCCCCATTCAAGGAGGAGGACCCGATGGCAGTAGTGAAAATCATCGAGCTGGTCGGCAGCTCGAAGACTTCAACCGACGACGCGGCGAAGCAGGCACTGGAAGAAGCGCAGTCGTCGCTTCGCAACATCCGCGCCGTCGACATCGTCTCGACGGGAATCCGCGGCGAGAACCTCGACGAATTTCGCGCGCACGTGCGTGTCGCGTTCATCGTAGACAAGGCCGAAGTGGACTGAAGCTCGGCCGCCCGGCCTGCCTGCGGCGCCTCGAAAGCCGATCGGACCTCACCCGGCCGGGGACGGGGGCATCCAGCCCCCTCGCACCGGCCGGGCATCCATGCCCGTGCTCAGTCCCCGGGTCGGGCGAATCCGATCGACCTTCGGGCGATCAACGTCGCGATATCCGGGACGCTCTAGCTAAAAGCCCTAATCCCAATCGGGATTCATGTAATATGACGCGGCATGGAGCCCACCGCAGCGCCTGTACGCCCGAAGGACAAGGCCACCCCCGACCAGCTCGACCAGGAGCATGGGAAGCCTCAGGAGGGTAAGGGCCGCCTCGGCACGCTCGAGAACCCCGAGGTCTACGAGAACGTCCCCGGGCATCTGATCCCGATCATCGAGGGCGAGTTCGACGACTTCGACACCGAGGCCGGCAAGTTCCTCGACGGCCAGACGCCCGAGGACATCTTCATCGGATTTCGCCTGAAGCAAGGCGTCTACGGGCAGCGCCAGCCGAACGTGCAGATGTGCCGGATCAAGCTGCCGATGGGCGGCGTCACACCCGAGCAGATGGACAAGCTCGCCGAGGTCGTCGAGCGCTGGGCCCCGCTCAACAAGGGCCACATAACCACGCGCCAGAACATCCAGATCCACCACATCCCCCTGGACGAGATGGCCGAGTTGATCCGCGAGATCTCTTCGGTCGGCCTTTCCTCGCGCGAGGGCTGCGGCAACACTTTGAGGAACGTGACGGGCGACCCGTTCGCCGGCGTTGCCTCCGACGAGCTCTTCGACATCACTCCGTATGCCGGGGCGTACGTCCGCTACTTCGTTCGCCACCCCACGACTCAGCTCATGCCGCGAAAGATCAAGACGGCGTTCACGGCGACCGACGAGGACGTCGCGATCACCGGCATTCACGATATCGGCTTCATCCCGCGCGAGCGCAACGGCGTGCGCGGCGTCGAAATCAGGGTCGGCGGCGGCACATCGATCATGCCGCGCATCGCGCCCACCCTTTACGACTTCGTCGAGCTCGACAACGGCGACTATTTGAAGGTCACCGAGGCAGTCCTTCGCATCTTCGACCGCCAGAACTGGCTCCGCGTCAACCGCGCGCGCGCCCGCATCAAGGTCCTCGTCGACAAGGTCGGCATGGACACTTTCCGCGAGATGGTGGACTCTGAGCTCCAGGGCGACTGGGTCTCCGAGCGCGACTTCTCCATCGAGCACCTCCTGCCCGAGGACATGTACGACGAGGAGTCGAAGGCTCCGGCGGTCCCGTCGAGCTATGCCTCGCCGAACGG
>JALZIJ010000277.1 GCA_030860375.1 Actinomycetota bacterium
CGACGGGCTCGTCCGTGAAGTACGGCTGGGTCAGGTCGTGGAGCACGAAGGTGAACGCCTCGTCGGAAATGTGCTCGACGTTTTGAAGCGACCCCGTGTCCAGGTTGTCGATGCAGATCACGCGCTCGCCCTTGGCGAGGAGGGTCTCGCACAGGTGTGAGCCCAGGAATCCCGCACCGCCTGTGACTATGGACGTACTCATGAGCCGAGGATAGACCGCGGGTGCGAGCTATGCGCGCGCCAGCTGCGTGGGTGACTTGACAATTGCCTACGCGGCGCATTAGGGTCACGCGTCGTGGGGGCCTGGGATTTCAAGAGAGTCGTGAGGGCCCCAATGGTCGCTTGCGTCCTGGCGTTTGCAGCGCCGGCGCAAGGCGCGACGATCGAGGTCACGACGACGAACGACGAGATCACCCTTGACGGCGATTGCTCGCTTCGCGAGGCGGTCGAAGTTGCGCGAGGCAACGCAGCGTTCGACGCCTGTCCGAAGGGGAAGGCCAACGAGACCGATGTGATCGTGCTCGCGCCGGGCACATACGCGCTCGACCTCGCGACCACGAACGAGTCGAACAATCAGAACGGGGACTTGGACGTGACCGGGGGAGGCCCGATCAAGTTCAAAGGCGCCGGCGCCGGAGATACCGAGATCACGACGAGTCTCGACGATCGAATCCTCGAGGCCTTTGCAGCGACCTCGGTCAAGTTGCAGTCGCTCGCGGTCTCCGGTGGCGAAGGGGGCGGCTCACCCGCCGACGGAGGCAACGTGTCGATCCTCGGAGGCGGAAAGCTCGGGCTCAAGAACGTCACCATGCTGAATGGAACGGCTCCGAACGGCGGCAACATCAACATGTCGAACGACTCGCGTTTCAAGATGGTGAAGAGCACGCTGGCCGGCGGCACGGCGACCCAGTTTTATGGCGGTGGAATCAGGATCGCTTCGTCCTCGACGGCGACCATCAAGAAGAGCACGCTGGCGGCGAATGACGTCGCGGCCAGCGCAGCGGACGGAAGCGGCGGTGCGATTTACCTCGACAGTGAGTCGAGCCTCGAGATCACAGACACCGACATCTTGGGCAACGAGGTCAACACCACGGGTCTGAACGAGGCCGAGGGTGGAGGCATTCTCTCGCAAGGGGAGCTCACCGTGAAGCGCTCACTCGTCGCCGGCAACGACGCCAATGCTGCGGTAGGCGCCGAGAGCGAGGTCGGTGGGGGCATCTTCCACGTTTCGTCCGATCCGGCGCTGATCGTCAACACGACGCTTGCAAATAACGCCGCGGCCGACCTGGGCGGTGCCTATTACACGAACAGCGCCACCACGGCGATGAGCCACGTGACCTTTTCCAACAACGATGCGGCGGCGGGAGATCACCTCTTCGCCGGCACGACCGCGCTCGTCAAGCTTGCGAACTCCATCGTCCCGAGCGCGTTGAGCGGGGACGCGTGTGAGACGCCGTCCGACACGATCCGCTCGAAGGGCTACAACCTCTTCAACCTGCAGGATCCGGATTGTCCGGTCAAGGACACCGACGAGGTCGTGAGCGACGTCGGCCTCGACCCGGATGGGCTCGAGGACAACGGCGGCTTCACATCGACGATCGCGATCCAGAAGTCGAGCGAGGCCGTGAACCTCGTGCCGCTCAAGAAGTGCGGCAAGTCCGACGGCGAGGATCAGCGAGGTTTCAAGCGTCCCGCGGGTAACCGCTGTGACGCCGGCGCATTCGAGCGCGGCGCCAAGCCGTGAGCGCAAGCTAGAGCCAGCGGGCCGGGGGGCGTCAGCCAGGTCCGCGGGGTTGACGTGTGCATGGAAGCGCCATGCACACGGACCGCTGCGGCGGTCGACCTCCTCGATTTACATGGCGCCGCCTTTCGGCGCACCGCACGGCGGGTCTCGATCTGCGCGGACGACGCCGACGACGCGCTCGGGCGGGCCACCCTGATCCTGATCGAAAAGGCGCCCCCACATCCCCCCGAGCGGCTCGCGGCATGGATGCACCTCGTGACGAAGCGCGAAGCCTTGGCCGTACGCCGAGAGCGTGAGCGGCTCTTGGGTCTCGAAGGCTCCGACCTTGCTGCGTCCGGCGCTCTTTGCCCAGCGGAGCAAGCGGAGCGACGCGAATGGGCGCAAGCACGAGCAAAGACGCTTCGTCGACTCAAGCCGGACGAGCGCCGAGCGCTCGTCCTTCTGGGCGAGGGATATTCCTACGCCGAGATCTCAGAGCTGACCGGATGGTCCTACACGAAGGTCAACCGCTGCTTGGCGGAGGGGAGAGCTCGCCTTCGTCAGTTAGGCGCCCGCCCTTGATGGCGCCGAGCGCCGCCGTCTTGGACGCATACTCGGAACCGCTCACGATGAGGCCATCCCGGAACGACCAGAGGTAGCAGTGCCGATGCTCGAGCGGCACACCGCTCTCCCTGCCGAACCCGGACTCGGAGACGTCGAGGATTACGTCGTTGCCCGCCTCGACGACCTCATTCACGGAGATCCGATACTCACTCCACGACGAAACCCACTCCCTGATGATCTTCTCGACAGCCGCCTTGCCGCGAATCAGGCCGCTGTGGTCGGGTGGCGATCCGACCGTGTTATCCCAGACCACGTCGGGGGCGAGATGCTCGAAGAGCGTCTCCAGGTTGTGGATGATGCGGACCGCGAGCTCGGCGTTTTCCTCCGTCATGTGGCAAGTATCCCGCTGATCGTCAGCGGCAGCTAGGGGCATTCGACTGACCTGGCACTTATGGGTTCGGCGGTCGACGATCCTGCCAGCGCTCGATTGCCTCCAGCTCAGCGGCGAGTGAGATCAGGAGACCTTCCGAATCGGAAGGACCGAGCAGCTGGACGCCGATCGGAAGTCCGCCGTCGGTGAGCCCTGCCGGCACGTTCACGCCAGGCCAGCCGACCACGTTCCACGGCCATGCGTATGGACATGCGCCCACGATCAGGCGGTCCGTTTCCCAGTTGCCGAGGCCCTCGGCAGCGCCGATCGGTAGGGCGGGCTTTGCGGTGGTGGGCGCGAGCACCACGTCGAAGCGCTCGAAGACACGACCGATCTGCCGTCTAACCGGCCGCTCGAGAGCCCGAGCAGCGGCGAGTGTCGGACCGGAAAGAAGGCGCCCGATCTTTGCGTTGTGACGCGTTCGAGGGTCGAGTGCCTCTGGCTCGGCGATGCGGTCCATCCACTCAGAGATGCCGCTCATAGAGCGAGGCATGAAGCTCGCACCAACCAAGCCGTACGCCGGGTCGCCCCCGGAGACCTCGTGGCCAAGCTCCCGAAGGACGTCGCCGATCCGCTCGGTCGCTTCACGGATCTCCGGGTCGAGCCTGGCCGGGGCGCCACTGAACGGGATCCGGGTCGACAGGGCGATGCGTAGCCGTGCCGGGGCCTGACGAGCTGCCTCTGAGAAGGTCTGCGGCGGGGGCTCGGGCCGGTGCCGGTCGCCCGCACGGTTCCCCGAGGCAACGTCAAGGACGAGCGCTGCATCGGCGACAGTCCGCGTGAGCGGCCCGAGGCAGGTAAGCCCTCTGAACGCTTCGGAGTGCGGCCAGGTCGAGATGCGCCCGCGCTGGGGCTTGATGCCGACCAGGTGGCACCACGCGGCCGGGATCCGCACCGACCCCGCCCCGTCAGAGCCGATCGCCCCGGCCACCAGCCCAGCGGCGACAGCCGCGGCTGCTCCGCCGCTCGAGCCTCCCGGAGTGTGGTCCAGGTTCCAAGGGTTCCTAGTCACGCCGAAGCCGGGTCCCTCGCTGAAAGGCCACTGTCCGATCTCCGATGTGGTGGTCTTGCCAACGATCACGGCGCCCGCCGATCGAAGCCGCCGCACGACCTCGCTGTCGTTGACGATCGGTTCGAAACGACCGGCGCAGCCGAACGCCGTTGTCTCACCCGCGATGTCAGTGTCGTCCTTGATCGCGACCGGGACACCGAGGAGCGGCGCTCGTTCGCCCGCAGCAATGCGACGGTCGCACTCTCGAGCCTCGAGGAGTGCAGCCTCGGTCCGCACGCAGCGAAACGCGTTCAGAGTCGATTGTGTGGCCTCGATTCGATCGAGGCAGTCGGCGACGAGCTCCGCCGAGCTGACTTCGCCAGCCGCGATCGCCTCGGCTTGGGCTCCGAGGCCCTCCAGCTCGCCCAGAGCGTTGGTCATCGCTGGGGTCGCCCTCGCTTAGCGCGGAGGCACTACCGGCACGTCGCCGGTTATGCCCGCATCGGTGCGGACGAGGATGGCGCCCTCGCCCGTGACGTAGGCCTCCTCGCCGTGCTGCGTGACGTCCATTCCGGTCGCCTCCTCCTCCGGGGTCGCGCGAAGCGGCATGAGGGCTCCGATCACGCGGAGCAGAAGGTAGGTCATCCCAAAGGCGTATAGCGGTGTCGCCACCGCGGCCAAAACCTGGTCGACGAGTTGATCGAAGTTGCCGAAGAGCGCCCCGTCGGCGATTCCGTTCCACTTGACCTGGGCAAAGAAGCCGATGAAGAGGATGCCGACGAAGCCGGCGATGCCGTGGGCAGCGAGCACGTCGAGCGTCTCGTCAACGCGGGTTCTTGGGCGAATGACGATGACGGCGTAGCTCGGCAGCGCCGCGAGGG
>JALZIJ010000283.1 GCA_030860375.1 Actinomycetota bacterium
AGCAACGCCCCTACGTCGACGAGCTCTCGCGCCAGATCCCGTTTTATACGCAGCGCCACGTCGTCAAGCCCGGCATCACAGGTTGGGCCCAAGTGCGTGTGGGCTACGCGGGAAGCCTTGAGGGCACTGCGTTCAAGCTCTGCAACGACCTCTATTACGTGAAGCATCACTCGATCTCGCTGGACCTCGCGATCCTGCTCGAGACATTCCGCACGCTCGTCGCCGACAGGCAGTACGTCGAGCCGCCCGCGACCAGCCTGACGATGCTGGGCGAGGGGGAGGGACGGATCGTGGCGGCCCCGGAGCCGTCGCCTAGCGGTGCCGCTCCCGTGCGCTCGAAAGCAGCTCCCTGAGCGTTTCGTCGAGCTCTTCGATCCGGAAGGGCTTTGCCATATATGCGTCGGCGCCGGCGTCGATCGCCTCACGCTCGTCGGCATCAGCCGCCTTCGCAGTCAGAAGGACGATGGGAACCAGCGCGGTGCGCGGATCACTTCGCATTGCAGCGCAGACCTCGTGTCCTTCCAGGCCGGGCATGATCCCGTCCAAGATGGCGGCGTCGGGATCGCATGAGAGGGCAAGCTCCAAGGCCGCCCGGCCACTCTTTGCGGTCAGAACTTTGTAGCCGCGATGGCTGAGCCTCTGCGAGATCAGCCGCAGGATGTCCGCATCGTCGTCGGCGACGAGGACCGTCGGTCGTTCCTGCTGTACCGCGCCTGAGGTCAATATCTCTTCCCGCTCATGGTGGATCGAAGCTTGCCGATCTTAGACCCGGCCCCGAGCGTTGGTACCGACGGTGTGATGATGGGCTGCGAAATGAGCGTGGCCCCTAACTCCAAGGCGAATAAGCAATGGATCCGCACGCACCTACAAGAGCTTGCGGACATGCTCGTCGAGCGACCGGGTGGGGAGGCAGGGCTGCCTGCTCGCACCGGCGTCTCGGTCGAGCGCACCGCACAGGTTGCGGGCCTCCAGGCCCTCGTCCTGCCGATCGTCACTGCGCCTCTCCTCCTGGCGGTGGAGCCGACAGGCCCGTTGGGAGATGCGGGATGGGCGGTCGCGTTCGGCGCGCTCGCAGCCGTGGTCGCCATCGGCGCCGCGTTGGTGAGGGCACCCTCCGTCTCGGTCCGAGTCCTGGCCGCCTCGAACGTCTTCACGGCGAGCGTCCTGGCGATGCTCGCCTGGCTCACGGGTGGGTTCGACTCTCCCTTTCCTATTCTCTTCCCGCTCCTCGCTTCGAGCATCACGCCTCATCGGCCACGGATCCGGCGTCTCCTGATCGCCTGGGTTCTTGTTGGCGTGGCCTCGCCGCTCCTCTATGAGAGCTCGGTCACGTCGCGGGACGCTGCCGAGCTGACCATGATCGGCGCGGCATCAGTGGCAACGCTGCTTACGATGGTCTGGCTCAGCTCGCGGGTGAGCCGCTCGGAGGTCGGCTTGATGGCCGCGATCTCGTCCGCCAAGATCATGCAACAGGAGCTGGAGGCCGAAGCGGGGCGTCTTCTCGAGATCAACGAAGAGCGCGAGCGGCTCGTCACTCGTGTCTCCCACGAGTTCCGGACGCCACTCACGTCCGTCAAGGGCTACGTCGAAGCTCTCATGGGTGGTGAGGCGGGCGACCTCGACCCCGCCCAGCGCGAGCTTGCTGCCGTGGCGCTCAGAAACACGGTTCGGCTCGAGAGCTTGATTGCGGATGTCCTCCTGCTCTCGCGCGTTGAGGCTGGACAGCTCGAGCTTCGACCTGAGCGCTTGGACATGCGCCCGATGCTCGAAGGCCTCGCTCAGGATCTCTTGCAGGTCACTCGCGAGGCTGGCGTCAGCCTGATCGTCGAGGTGGAGCCCGGACTCGAATGGGACGCTGACCGCGAGCGTCTCGAACAGGCCCTCACGAACCTGCTCTCGAATGCGATCAAGTACTCGCCGGAGGGAGGCCCGGTTCTCGTGCGCGCTAAGCAGTCGGGCTCTGAGCTCTGGATCGAAGTGCTGGACAAGGGAGTCGGCGTGCCTCAAGACGAGATCGGACGCCTCGGTGAGCGCTTCTTTCGCGCTTCAACGGCCGGGTCGGCCCCTGGCACGGGCCTCGGGATCTCGATCACCCAGGAGCTGGTCGACCTTCATCACGGAGAGTTGGACATCTCCTCCGAAGTCGGCTCTGGATCGATATTCCGGATCAGGCTCCCAGCTGGACGTACCTAGGACGCGGTCCCGAGGGCTCCGGTCACGGCCGCGAGAAGGTCGTGGGCCGAAAACGGCTTGCGAAGGAGCGTCATGTCTTCAACGACGATGTCATGTGAGGAGATGATGTCCTCCGTGTAGCCCGACATGTAGAGGATCGGCATCCAGGGGTCGAGCACCTTGGCTCGGTCGGCCAGCTCGCGGCCGGACGCGCGGGGCATTACCACGTCGGTGACAAGAAGGGCGAAGCGTTCACCCGACTCCAGTACCTCGATCCCCTCCTGTCCGTCCTCGCAGGCAACGACCTCGAAGCCAGCCCGCTCGAGGACGCGCGTGGTCACCCGCCGCACGGAGTCCTCGTCCTCGGCTACGAGAACGCGCGTGCCGGATTCGACGGGGATCGCCTCCGCGGGCGCGGCAACGCCGGGATCGGGCTGCGTCGGAACTTCCTCAGGCACGGCTGGGAAGTGGAGGCGAAAGACACTGCCGAGGCCAGGCTCCGAATAGACCGCGATGTGGCCGGAGGCGTTAGCCATCACCGTGTGGACGGCCGCGAGGCCTAAGCCGGTGCCGGCGGTACGCGTCTTGGTTGTGAAGAATGGCTCGAAGATGCGCTCGATCAGGTCCGGAGAGATTCCGGTGCCGTTGTCGGCGACCGTAATGCGGACGTGGGGACCTTCCCTCGCCTGTGGGTTGATGTCCGCGTAGTCCGCGTCGAGCTGCACGTTCTCGGTCTCGATTGTGAGGGAGCCGCCGTTCGGCAACGCCTCGCGGGCATTCAGCGCCATTCCGACCAGCGCCTGCTCGACCTGTCCCGCGTCGGCCTCGACCGGGTAAAGATCCGCGCCCTTGGTAATGGTTAGCTCGACATCCTCGCCAAGCGTGCGATGAAGCAGCTTGTCGAGGTTTTGCAGAACGTCGTTCAGGTCGATCCGCCCCGGCGTGGCGACTTCACGGCGGCTGAAGATGAGGAGCTGCCGCGTCAGCGAAGCACCGCGCTCGCCGGCGCGGCGGATCTCCGCCAGGTCTGCGTGGAGCTCCGAGTCGCCTGGCAGTGCGTCAGCGATGAAGTCGGTGTAGTTGAGGACCACCGCGAGGAGGTTGTTGAAGTCGTGAGCGACGCCCCCCGCCATCTTGCCAACGGCCTCGAGCCGCCTTGCCCGCTCGAGCTGAGCGTCGATCCTGAGGCGCCTCAGCTCCTCCACCCTCCGATCGGTGACGTCGGTTGCGACCCCAAGTCCGGCGTAAATTTTCCCCGAGGGCGTCCTGAGTGGCGTTGTCCTGTGCCACCACGTTCCCGGTGCTCCGAAAAGCGACTGTTCGTCCGTGCGGGACTCGCCCGCAAGTGTCGAGCGATAGACCGGCTCGAGACGCACGTACTCGGATGCGGACATCAGTTCCGATAAGGGGCGGCCCGTAGCAACGGCCGGATCGATACCGATCTCGCCGAGCGCATCTCCGGACATGAGCAGCACGCGGAGCCGGCGGTCGAACACAGTGACGACGGTCCCGGGCATGCTGCCGAGGACATCGAGTAGGAGCCGTTCCATCTCCCGGCTGGCGCCGTGGGCGGGATCGAGGTCTTGCCCGTCTTCGCTCATCCGCTGCATGATGATCGACCCGTGACCTAGGCTTGGACTGCATGCTCGGCCTGGGAATTCTCCGTCGCGTGGCAGGCGAGATCGGAAGCGACGTGGCCTCAGCGCGAGACCGCGATCCGGCCGCCCGGGGCGTCGGCACGATCGAGATCCTGACGACGTGGGCCGGCGTGCAGGCGCTACTTGCCCACCGCGTTGCTCACGCGCTTTACGAGGCCGAAGTCCCGCTGGCACCGCGAGGGATCGCTTTTGCGAGCCGCGCCGTCACCGGGGTCGAGATCCACCCTGCGGCGCGAATCGGGTCCGACTTCTTCATCGACCACGGAGCGGGCGTCGTGATCGGCGAGACGGCCGAGATCGGCGATCGCGTGACGCTCTATCAGGGGGTTACGCTCGGCGGAACCGGATTCGCGAGGGGAAAACGCCACCCGACGGTTGGCAACGACGTGACGGTGGGATCGGGGGCGAAGCTACTCGGCCCGGTCGAGGTGGGCCATGGCGCCAAGGTGGGCGCTAACACAGTGGTCATCTCCGACGTTCCGTCCAACTCAACTGTCGTCGGCAACCCCGGACATCCCGTCCGCGTCGAGGGGCGCCGCCCCGAAGGGCCCGACGCCGACTGGATCCACCTGCCGGACCCCGTCGCCGACGCGATCCGGAGCCTCGCCGACCGCCTGGCCGCGGCCGAGGGGAGGCTCGCCGACATCGACGGTCGCGCCGCCGAGGCCGAGGTGCGCGAACTGAAGCCCAAGCAGGGGCCTTCGAGCGCCGGCGGATAACCAGGCGCGCAGGCGATCGTCGGGAATACCCGTCAACGAAGGCTTGGGCAAGGG
>JALZIJ010000002.1 GCA_030860375.1 Actinomycetota bacterium
GTTCAGATCGGCGAAAGCGAGATCTCCTTCGAGACCGGAAAGCTGGCCCGCCAGGCCTCAGGAGCCGTTGTCGTTCGCTCCGGGGACACGATGGTGCTCGCCACCGCAACAGTCGGAAACCTCCGCGACGTCGACTTTCTGCCGCTCACGGTGGATGTTGAAGAGCGCCACTACGCAGTCGGCAAGATTCCCGGTTCCTTCTTTCGCCGCGAGGCTCGCGCAGGCGAGAAGGCAACGCTTACCGCTCGCATGATCGATCGGCCGATCCGCCCGCTCTTTCCCAAGGGCTGGCACTACGAGACGCAACTCGTCTGCCAGACGATGTCGGCCGAGCACGACCATCCCTACGACATTCTTGCGATGAACGGGGCATCCGCCGCGATCGCGATCTCGGACATTCCTCTCAACAAGCACGTCGGCGCCGTCCGCGTCGGCAAGCTTGACGGCGACTTCGTCGTCAACCCCGGCGAGGAGTCGTGGGAAGACCTCGAGATGGACCTGATCGTCTGCGGCACGGACGAGGCCATCCTCATGGTGGAATGCGGCGCCGACTACGTGACCGAGGCCGAAGTCCTCGACGCGCTCGACATCGCCCACACCGAGATCAAGAAGCTCGTCTCAGCTTTCGCCGAGTTGGCCGAGAAGGCCGGCAAGACCAAGCGTGAAGTTGAGGTTCCCACGGTCGACGAGGAGTTGATCGCCTCGATCAAGGGCTCGCACGGCTCGCAGCTCGACGAAGCGACTCAGGTTCCGGAGAAGCTCGCTCGCCAGGATGCGATCAAGGCTGTCGAATCAGACGTCCTCGAGACATATGTATCAGCAGGCGAAGGTGAAGAGGACAACCCAGAGCGCCGCTCAGAGGTCGAGAAGGCCTTCGCGAAGTTCGAGAAGGACATGATTCGCCACCGCATCGCGGTGGAGAAGAAGCGGCCCGACGGCCGCGCCCAGGACGAGATCCGTCCAATCGAGACCGAGGTGGACATCGCGCCCCGCGTCCACGGTTCGGCGCTCTTTACCCGCGGCGAGACCCAGATTCTCTCGAACGTGGCTCTGGGTACCACCCGGATGGACATGAAGGTCGACAACCTGGGTCTCCAGGACAAGAAGACCTTCTACCACCACTACAACTTCCCACCGTTCTCGGTGGGTGAGGCCGGCTTCATGCGCGGCCCCAAGCGCCGCGATATCGGCCACGGCGCGCTCGCCGAGCGGGCGCTCCTGCCGACGATCCCGGGCGAGGAGGAGTTCCCCTACGTCGTCCGGGTCGTCTCCGAGACGCTCGAGTCGAACGGCTCCTCCTCGATGGGCTCGGTCTGCGCATCGTCGATGGCCCTTCAGGCCGCCGGCGTCCCGGTTGTGCACCCTGTCGCCGGTGTGGCGATGGGCCTCATCAAGGAAGGCGACGACTACATCGTCCTGACCGACATCGCCGGCGTTGAGGATCACCTCGGCGACATGGACTTCAAGGTCGCCGGTTCCGAGGAGGGCATCACTGCGCTCCAGATGGACATCAAGATCACCGGCGTCACCTTCGACATCCTGCGCGACGCGCTCGAGCAGGCCCGTCAGGGCCGTCTCTTCATCCTGGGCAAGATGGCGGAAGCCATCGACGGCCCGCGGGAGAAGATGTCCGAGCACGCCCCTCGTATCGAAACGATCAAGATCGACACCGAGAAGATCGGTGCCGTGATCGGCAAGGGCGGCGAGACCATCCGCGGGATGCAGGAAGAGTTCGAGGCCGAGATCGACATCGACGACGATGGCTCGATCAGGGTCTACGCACCGACCGGCGCCCAGGTGGACGGCTGCATCGCTCGCATCGAGGCGATGACGCGCGACGCCAAGATCGGCGACACGTTCAAGGGCAAGGTCGTGAAAACGACGACCTTCGGAGCATTCGTCGAGCTCGTCAAGGGCACCGACGGCCTGCTTCACATCTCGAACGTGAAGCCCGGTGAACGGGTTGAGACCGTCGAGGACGTTTTGAGCTCAGGCGACGAGATCGATGTGACCGTGGTCGAGGTCGACCGCGAGCGCGGCCGGATCGGCCTCAGGCTCTCTGAAGACCCCTCCGTCGAGGGCAAGACGCCCGAAG
>JALZIJ010000004.1 GCA_030860375.1 Actinomycetota bacterium
ACTTTCGGACCTGGAACGGCACGGTCCTGACGGCCATGCTCCTCGCGGATCATGACGAGGACGAGGACCGCGACAAGGCCGTGGTCGCCGTAATCAAGCGGGTCTCGGAGGTTCTCGGGAATACCCCTGCGGTCTGTCGCGCCTCCTACGTGGACCCCAGGATTATCGCGAAGTACGAGCGAGGCGTCACGATCCGCGATGAGGTGGACCGCCTGAATGCCAAGGGCTCACGCAAGGATTTCGCCGACCGCGCCGGCATCGAGCGGGCCGTGGTCGAGCTGATCACGTAGGGGTGGCTAACGAGGCGGTGCGTCGGCCGGTGTGAGGGAGACCTTTATAGTCGCGACTTCGCGATCCGTGTCGAGGAAACGAACCGGAAAGGTGCCTTCGCGCCGCAGCAGCACGTCGAAAAAGGCAGGCTGGTTCGGGCCGACGTCTTCGGTTGGGCCGACGTCGACGAGCTCCACCGTGCCGGATCGCCGCGAGGTGACCCGGAGCTGGAGTTGATCGCCGAGATCCGCGCGGATCAGCGGCGGACGGGCTTTTGAGGCATCGACGCTCTGGCGAATCAGCTGGGGCTCGTTCGCGGCGGACTCTGGCAGTGTCGGGGCGTTCGACGTGCTCTCGGTGGTGGACGTCTGAGAGCTGGCCCCCTTCTCAACACCCTGCTGCACGGGAGCAAGTGCGGCGGCGAGTGATGAGAGGAAGAGCATCACGAGAAGGATCGCGATGAGTCGCCGGGCAGCCAAACCTCACAAACCTTCCTTGGAGCGGCTAGGGGCCATCCCCCAACCTGGACGGATGTCCACCCCACCAGGACTAAAGGTGCTCAACCCAGTCTCCGATAGGTGGATTGATGATTGCCAGTGCCTCGGTGCCAAAGGCAAACTCGCCGCGAGGCGGGGACGCAAAGTCACGGGTCTTCCTTCCGGGAGATGGCCGGGCTGCCACCGGGTCCTGTGAGATTTCCGATGGCCATTCGGCTGGCGGGGCTCTGGCTCAAATGATGGTTCCCAAGGAGGGTAACTAATGGTCCAGAAGTTCCGTGAACGGAGTAACGGCGAGGGCGGTTTCACGCTCGTCGAGCTCCTCGTAGTCATGCTGATCCTCGGCCTCCTGGCCGCGATCGCGATTCCGTCCTTCTTCAACCAGAGGGACAAGGCCAAGGACGCAGACTCCAAGGCGGCGGTGCGTACCGCCCAGACCGCGATGGAAACGATTGCAACCGATAACCCGGACGGTAAGTACCTGAACCCCAGCGGCACTCCGGTTGTGGCTGCGGATCTCATCAAGATCGAGCAGACGCTTGCCGACGCCAACCTCACGACGGTCACGGGTGGCGCTGACAGCTACACGCTCACGGCGACGTCTGACACGGGTAACACGTTCACTATCACCCGTGCCACTGCGACTGGCGCAGTCACCTACCCGTGCGCCACTGCCGGCGAGGGCGGTTGCCCGAGCAACGGTGAGTGGGCCCAGTAGTAGGCCCCAAGTCGGTCCTGGCCGACTGACGGCCAGAATGTTCGAAGGAAGGGCGGCCCCGGGGCCGCCCTTCGTCGTTCTCTTGACACTTCTCCGGTAAAAGTCGTGGCGCCGGAGGCGGGAGTTCGACGCCATCGGCAGGGGTCGAGGGGCCAGGTGTCGAAGGGACTCGATCATGGTCGTCATCGCCACAGGGCTTTTGGTGCTTGGCGCCGTTTTCGGGAGCTTCGCGACGGCGCTCGCCCATCGCATGCCCAGGGGCGACAACTGGGTGTCCGAGCGCTCCCGCTGTCCCAACTGCGACGAGATGATCGGGGCCCGCGACAACATCCCGATCGCTTCGTGGATGATCCTGCGCGGGCGCTGCCGCAACTGCTCGGAGCCGATCTCTCCGCGCTACGTCCTCGCGGAGCTGGTCTTGGCGTTTCTTTTCTTGGGCACCTACCTGATCGTTGGCGATGACGAGATCGGCGAGCTCGTACTCGGCCTCGTCCTCTGCTTCGTCTTGGTGACGATCACGCTCACGGACCTCGACCTGCGGATCATCCCGAACAAGATCGTCCTCGCCGGCTCGGTCGTGGCCGTCGCGGTTGCCGCGATCGCGGTTCCCGAAACGCTAGACACTCGCGCGATCTCTGCCCTGATCGCCGGCGGCATCATGTTCTTGGTCGCCTTTGCCTATCCGCGTGGGATGGGCATGGGCGACGCGAAGCTTGTGGGGATGATGGCTCTCTTCATCGGGCGCGCGATTGCGCCTGCGGCTCTCATCGGCTTCTTGCTGGGCGCGATCGTAGGCGTCGTCATGATCGCCCGCCAGGGCGCGGCTGCTCGCAAGTCCCAGGTCCCGTTCGGGCCTTTTCTCGCCGCCGGCGGCGTCATCGGCCTCTGGTTCGGCGAAGACATCGTTCAGTGGTACCTGGACGAGTTCTTTCCGTCCTGATGCGCGAGGACGGTTGATCCTCAAGTAATCACGTTGCGACGCCGATTGTGATGGCAGGGGAGTGACCCCTGCACTTAGCGATGGCTCGCCTAACTACACAGAAGACGAAGTCGGTCGTCGGCCTCGACATCGAGACCGGCAGCGTCGCCGCGACCGAGGTCAGCGTCAATGGCTCGACCCAGGTCACAGGGGGCGGCATGATCCCGCTCGGCCCTGGGATCTTCCGTGAGGGCGAAGTCACCGATGCCGAGGCGCTCGGTCAAGCGGTCAAAGAGTTGTTCGCGCGGGAGAAGCTCGGACGCGAGGTGCGTGTCGGAATCGCAAACCAGCGCGTGGCCGTACGCTCGATGCGCCTCCCTGCCATCGACAACCGCGACGAGCTCGAGACCGCGGTTCGTTTTCAGGCCCAGGACCACATTCCCATGCCGCTCGACCAGTCTGTTCTCGACTGGCAGGTCGTCGGCCACTCCACCGACGAGAACGGTGAGCGCAAAGTTGATGTCGTCGCCGTCGCCGCGCGGCGCGACATGGTCGCCCAGGTGCTCAAGGCGATGTCAATCGCAGGTCTCCGGCCGATCGGGATCGATCATTCTGCCTTTGGCATGATCCGGGCCCTTGCCCGCGAGGTCGGATCTCCCGTGGGGCCCGGTCAGTTCGTCACCGCCCCCGCGTACGAAGAGCGGGTCGCGGCTCACGCAGCCGGCGCACCGGGTGTCGCTCTGGTCGAAAACCACGCTCCGGCGAAGCTCTTTTGCAACCTCGGCGACGTCACCAACCTCGCCGTCGCCCGAGGCAGCTCTTGTCTTTTCACCCGCATTGCGTCGTTTGGCGTCGAAGGCATCGCTCAAAAGCTCGCGGAGCGCCGCCGCCTCACGGTCGAGCATTCTCGTCAATGGCTCACCCACGTCGGCCTCGAACAGCCCGTCGAGGCGATCGAGGGCGACGCCGAACACGTAAGCGCGGCGCGTGACTGCCTTGGCGACGGTGCCACCCGCCTCGCCGACGAGCTGCGGGTCTCGATGGACTACTACGGCGCCCAGGAAGGCGCGGTCCCGATCGAGGGCATCGTCGTCTGTGGCCCGGGGACGCGGATCCCTGGGATGGTCGAGCGCCTCCAGCGCTCGCTTGGCCACGCCTTCAGCGTGGCGACGCCTGCCGCGCTCGGCCACCTCGACGACTCTTCCGCGGTCCGCCAGACGCTTTCCTTCGGCCTCGCTCTGGAGCAGTAGGCATGCGTCCAGTAAACCTGATTCCGCCCGAGGATCGCCGCGGCGACCGCGCCCCGCTTCGCAGTGGCCCACTCTCCTACATGGTGATCGGCGCGCTTGCCGTCGTCTTGCTGGGCGTGACCATGCTGGTCATGACTTCGAACGACGTCTCAGACAAGGAAGCTCAGGTCGAGCAGCTCGAAGCCGACCGCGACGCCGTCACCGCCGAGGCTCAGCGGCTGGTGCCATTCGCCGAGTTCGCATCGCTGCGCGGGGAGCGCGAGGCCACCATCGCGAGCCTGGCGCAGAGCCGGTTTGACTGGGAGCGTGTATTGCGTGAGCTCGCACTCATCATTCCGGAGGACGTGACACTCACAACCCTCAACGGCTCTGCGACGGTCAACGCCGAGGGCAGCGCGGCGAGTACCGAGATAGGTGCCCCGAACCTCACGGCGAGCGGCTGCGCCTCCTCTCACAGCGCCGTCGCTGAGTTCGTGGCGGCGCTGGAAGACATCGACGGGGTGACCCGGGTCGGCCTCGCACGGACGGAAGCGACAACCAAAACCGTGGGCGCCGGATCGAGTGCCGACGGCTCGACGATATGCGGGCTCGCTAATACCTTCGACCTCTCAATCGCTTTCGACGGCGCCGTCGTGAGCGCCGTGGCCGCGGATGCCGCTGCAGTTGCAGCGGCTGCGCCGCCCGAAACCCCCGCCGTTGACCCGACCGCCGAGAGCCAGACGACCCAGAACTCTCAGGCCGAGCAGAGCGAGAAGGCCAAGAAGGCAGCCAACGTGGTGCCGGGAGCGGTAACGCCATGAAATCCTCGGATCGTCCGATCCTGGTCGGCCTCCTCGTCGTGGGCGCCTTTGCGGCCTTCTACTTCCTGGCGCTTTCGCCCAAGCGAGACAAAGCGGCTGAGCTCGATGGAACGATCACGAGCCTTCAGGCGGAGATCTCCGCGCAGGAGCAGATCGTTGCCTCGAGTCGCCAGGCACAGGCTGACTACCAGCGGAACTTCTCGTCGCTCGTGGTGCTCGGGAAGGCCGCTCCCGCCGATGGCGACACGCCAGGCCTTCTGGAGCAGATCGTCACGATTTCCAACAAGGCAAAGACGCGTTTCGAGCTTCTCGAGCTTGGAGCCGCGCCGCCAGTTGAAGCGGCGCCTGTGGCGACCCCCACCGAGGGGGCCGAGGCTGAAACACCGCCCGCTGAAAGCGAGACGGCAACTCCGGTCTCGACCACGACCCCTGTGCCTGCCACCGAGGCATCAGCCTCCTCGCTTCCGATCGGCGCTGCCGTCGGCTCCGCGGGATTCGGAGTCTTGCCATACGAACTGCGGTTCTCAGGCGACTTCTTCCAGGTCGCCGATCTCTTCAAGGGCATCGACGAGATGATCGAATCAAAGGCGGCGAGCGTCGACGTCGGCGGTCGCCTGATCACCGTCAACGGCTTCAAGATGACCAAGCCGGATGCGATCAGCCCGCTCGAGGTGGAGCTTTCAATCGCCTCCTATGTCCTACCGGAGTCGCAGGGCCTTACCGCGGGCGGCACGTCCACCATGCCGCCTTCCTCCGTGCCCGAGGTAACGCCCGTCGCGGAGACGGCCCCATGAAAATGCCAGAGCTTCCCAAGCGCACGCCCAAAGCCCCTTCGGCCGGCCGCGGTTCGTCCATTCAGCCGCCTGCGTTCGTCACCGATCTCTTCAAGGACATGCGCGACCGCCGGCTCATCATCCCGGCCATTGCGCTCCTGATCGCCATCATCGCCGTGCCGGTGGTCTTGAGCACTTCGGCGGATCCGTTCGTGCCCCCGCCGCCGCTCGCCATCGATCCGGATGCAGCCGCCGTCGAACCAGGCGTTCTCGCGGTTCAAGAGGTGGGTGTGCGCGACTTCCGCGAGCGTCTGGACGCTCTCAAGCGAAAGAACCCCTTCGGCGATCGCTTCGAGCCAAAGGCGCCCACCTCAGGCACCGGCGGTGAGCTGGTTGACCCCGTAGAGGTGAGCGGTACGGGAGGCGGTGCGGGAGGTAGCACCGGAGCCACCGTTCCGGCCGGCGAGATCGCTCCGACGACTCCTCAGAGCTCCGATCCGCCCCAGCCCGTTACGCCCCCTGAGCCATTCGTTCTCGTCCCGCGGGTCAATGTCGAGGTCGGCGTCGTCGACCGCGACCGCCGCGAGACCCGAGAGAACGTCAAGTCCGGCGACCTCTTGCCCTCGAAGCAGGCTCCCACCGCGATGTATCTGAGTAACACCAATGACTCGGAATTTGCCGAGTTTCTCGTCTCCCGCGACGTTGAGCGGATAAACGGCGAGGGTGAGTGCAAGCCGGGCAGGAACCGCTGCGAGTTCCTCAGGCTCGCCGATGGCGAATCCGCCTACCTGCGCTTTGCCGACGGCAAGCGCTACGTGATCAGGGTGACGGAGATCTACTTCGTCCAAGTCGACGAAGACGAGTTCAACAAGCAGAACTGACCTGGACGTCTGACCGACTCTCGCCGGGGAGTGTCAAGCCCCAAGCGATATTGACCGATGCTTACCGTGATGGTGCGTCGCGACTCAAAGAGGACGTGGAAGCCCGTCGGTGAGACGGGTTTTGCAGTCCCAACAGTCCTCTTCATGATCCTCGGCGCCTTCTCTGTGGCGATGGTGGCCGCAGTCGTGTCGGTGAGCGCGCAACGTGGCACGGTCCGTGACGCTGACACCAAGACGGCGCTCGCCGTGGCCGAGGCTGGTGTGAGCGAAGCGCTCCTTCGCTACAACCGAGTGCCGACCACGGGGGTCAATACGTGCGTGGTTTCGACCGCCGGCACCCTTCTCGTTGCACCTCCCGCAGC
>JALZIJ010000099.1 GCA_030860375.1 Actinomycetota bacterium
TGCTGACGACCTCGTCTTTAACCGCCGCGAGGATGCGCTCGAGCGGTTCATCGCCCACTTCGAGTCGATGGGCGAAGAGGAGGCGACCGAGGCCGAAGACCCGACCGCGGACATGGAGCCCGAAGAGGCGCTTCATTGGCACATCTTGCGCCGAAAGAAGGACGGCGTCGAAGACTGGATCGACCGCTCCGTGGAGAAGATCGGCGCCGTCCCGACCTTGAACGGCGTTCTCCTACCCGCGATGAAGGAGGTCGGCGACAAGTTCGGGGCAGGTGAGCTCATCTTGCCGTTCGTCCTGCAATCAGCCGAGGTGATGAAGCGAGCGGTCGCCCAGCTCGAGAACTACCTGGACCGGATCGACGGCCATGCGAAGGGGAAGGTTGTGATCGCGACTGTCTTCGGTGACGTTCACGACATCGGCAAGTCGCTCGTCAACACGATCCTCACCAACAACGGCTACTCGGTCGTGGACCTCGGCAAGCAGGTCCCGATCGAGACGATCATCGACGCCGCAATCGAGCACAAGGCGGACGCGATCGGGCTCTCGGCGCTACTCGTCTCGACCTCGAAGCAGATGCCCGCATGCATCGGTGAGCTCCATGGTCGAAAGCTCGATTTCCCAGTTCTCATCGGTGGCGCGGCCATCAACCGCGACTTCGGCCGCCGAGCGCTCTATCCGCTTGGCAAGGAGTCCGACGAGGTCTACGAGCCCGGCGTCTTTTACTGCAAGGATGCCTTCGCCGGACTCGACACGGTTGACGCGCTGATTGACTCAGAAGCCCGCGAGGCTCTGGTTACGAAGTACCGCGCCGAGGCCCGCGAGCTTCGGGAGAAGCCGGTGATCGTCGACGATGGGCCGCCCACCACCGACTCCAGCGTCCGCTCGGCCGTGAGCGACGACGCCGAGATACCCGAGCCGCCGTTCTGGGGCGTGCGCGACGTCGATGTCGACCTCGACGAGGTCTTCCCCTACCTCGACCGCCACGTGCTGTTCAAGCTCCATTGGGGCGGGCGGGGCAACAAGGGCGAGGCCTGGCGCCGGATCGTCGAGGGGCACGACTCAGACGAGGGGTTCGCGCCAAAGCTCGAGAGGATGTGGCGCGAGCAGGACTACCTCCAGCCGCGTGTCAGGCTCGGCTACTTCCCCGCCGGCGCGGACGGCAACGACCTGGTCGTTTTCGACCCCTCAGACCACGCGCGTGAGCTCGAGCGGTTCACCTTTCCGCGCCAGCCCAAGCACGACCGCATCTGCCTTGCCGACTTCTTCAAACCGATCGACTCCGGCGAACGGGACGTGGTCGCGCTTCAGGGAGTGACGGTCGGCGAGGAGGTCACGAAGCGGATCGAGGGTCTCGAAAAAGACGGCGAGTTCGCCGAGCAGCTCTTCGTCCACGGCCTCGGGGTGCAGGCCGCCGAAGGTCTCGCCGAATGGAACCACGCTCGAATCCGCGACGGCCTCGGCATCGAACCCGGCCAAGGGCGCCGCTATTCGTGGGGCTATCCAGCTTGCCCCGATCAGTCAGAGCACGACAAGCTCTGGCGTCTCCTCAAGCTCGAGGAGGTCGGGATGACTCTTTCCGACGGCCACGCCGTCGAGCCCGAGCAGTCAACCGTGGCGATTATCGCCCACCACCCACAGGCGGTCTACTTCGGGATGAAGTCCGGGTTCGTCCCGACCCAGCCGAAGACAGACGAGCTGATCGCAGGCACCGAGCGTGGGGGAGAGTTGCCGCCGGACTCGGAGTTCGAGGGCGACGGAACGATCGAGGCGGAAGCCGAGGCCGCCGCGGGCGACGCCGCGCCCGCGTAAAGCGCTACGCGCGAGCGGTTTCGAGCTTCGCGAGCGCTACGACTTTGTGCCGCGCCTCAACGGCTACGGACCGTCGCCGTCGGTGTCCTCGTCGGCCTCGCCGTCGGCGTCCTCGTCCTCTACGGCCTCGCCTGTATCGTCCGCCGCCTCGTCCGCGGCATCCCCCGCGTCTCCTGCCGCCTCTTCGCCCTCGTCCGCGGCGTCCTCGGCGGCGTTTTCGATGTCCTCGCTTGCGCCTTCGTCGTCACCGCATCCTGCGGCGACGGCCCCAAAGCCGCCAAGAGCCAGAACTGATGCGGCGACGGCCATGCGGCGTCGCCAGAGCGTCTCTTCCATGGTTGTCGCCTCCCGTTGAAGTTGGCCTGGGGCAACCGTACCCGTCAGGCCGCCTCGCGAACCGCGAGCGCGCTGAACTCCCCGATCAGCCTCATCACCGTGTCGGGATGCTCGACCTGGGGACAATGTCCGCAGGCGGGGATGATCTCTGCCCTCGCGCCCTCGACGTCGTCGAGGATCCGCTGCGCGCCCCGGGCGCTGACCATCCGGTCTTCTTCGCCCCAGATGACCAGCACGGGACACCGGATCCAGCCGAGCTCGAACGGTGCCTGGATCTCGGGCCGCAGGCGGCGGGCCGTTCCCAGCATGCGCACCACGTCGCGCTTCGAGGCGAACGTGCGCGTGAAGTTGGCGACGACCTCGGCGTCGAGTGAAGCGGGATGCGCGGAGGCAAGCTGGCGGTAGGCGCGGCCCACGAGCTCGCGGATCGCGCGTTCGGGCATGGGCAGGGGCGAGCGCAGGATGGCCTGGGTCGCCCATGCGCCTTCGACGATCGAGATCCAGCGCGCCAGGTCGAGCCCGGCGGGGGCGATCGGCACGATTCCGGCGATTGGCAGCGCGCTCCGTTGAGCTGCTCGGATCGCCACGCACCCGCCCAGCGAGTTGCCCGCGACGACGACCTGCCCTGTCGGGCTGGAAGCCGCGACGTGCTCGATCGCGGCACATGCAAACCTGTCGAGCTGGGGAAGGATCGGGGTGTCGCGGGCGAGCCGCTCCGCCTGTCCGAAGCCAGGAAGGTCGAGCGCCACTGCGCCACGCCCCTCGGCCCCCAAGAGCTCCATGAGCGGCCGCCAGGTATCGGCAGAATCGGCGTAGCCGTGGAACAGAACCAGCGGGTGATCGCATGCGCCGGAGGCCTCGAGCTCGAGCGCTCGTGTCTCCAAGCCGCCGAGCTCTACGCGCCGCTCGCGAATCTCGCCCATCGCGGACCGATTTCTACAGGGAAGGTCGGCTGACTTCCCGGCGAAGGCAGGCTTTGTCTCGGATATCGAGAGGAAACCTGCCCTCGCGGCTTGGGTGGGCCGTCTAGCGACCGATGCGGTACACGGCGCTGCCCGCGACGACGTACACGTTCTCTCGCGCGTCGGTTCCGAACGAGACCAGCCCGCCTTCGCGAAGTCCTGTGCCCGAGTCGCCGCTCGCGCCATCGGGAGCCGCGCGGAGCGATCGGATCTCTCCCGTGCAGAGGTCGCCGTAGAGGTAGCGGCCGCGCAAGCCGCCGAGATCCGAGTCGCGGACGACGTACCCGCCGGTGATCGAGCAGCGGCCGTTTGTATGGGCATAGGTGAAGATCGGCTTCGCGTGATTCTCCAAGGGGCCACCCTCGAAGCGTGCGAATCCCTCGTAGTTGTCCCAGCCGAAGTTGGCGCCCTTCGCTCCCCTGATCGTGCGGAAGTCGATCTCCTCGAAACGGTCTTGGCCGACATCGCCGATTGCGATCCGATTCTTGTCGAATGAGAAGCGGTAGGGATTCCTGAGGCCGCGCGACCAGATCTCGTCACGACCCGACTCGCCCACGTAGGGGTTGTCCTGAGGGATTCCGTACTTGAGCCCGCCCTTCGGGTTTCGAAGCGGGTTGATGCGAAGGAGCTTGCCAAGGAGGCTTGACCTGTCCTGCGCGTTCTCCAGCGGGTCGCCGCCGCCGCCGCCGTCGCCTGTCGCGATCCAGAGCTTGCCGTCAGGTCCCCACTGGAGCTGGCCGCCGTTGTGGTTTGAGAAGCGGCTGTGCTCGATGTCGAGGAGCTTCCGCCCCGTCGAGCGGTCCGCACGCATCCGATCGTTCTTTCGATACCGGTACTCGGAGATGCTGAGGTCGCCGGAGGTATCGGTGTAGTAGACGTAAAAACGCCGCGAATCCTTCCAGTCGGCGAAGGCAATCGAAAAGAGGCCCCGCTCTCCGTCGCAACAACGGACGAGGTTCCTGATGTCGAGAAAGATCCCACGCGACTCGCCGTCCTTGATCACCTCGATGGTTCCCTCTCGCTCAACTACGAAGAGGAAGCCAGGAGCGCCTTTCGGTCCGTGTGCGTAGAGCGGCTGAGCAAAGTCGTCGACCTTGTTCAGCTCGAAACCGCCGCGACGCTCAGGCGTTGTCGCTCCTGCGGGGTCCTGGTCGGCACGCACGAGGAGCGCCCAGGCGAGGACGCACAGAAACACAGCGACGACCGCGGTCTGGAAGACCCCCCGCCGATGCCCTTCTGGGTAGGTCAGCTCAGTCGCCCAGCCCGAGCCGGTTCTTCAGCCCGCGCGCGTTGATCAGGCGGTAGAGACGGTTCATCAGGTTGCGGCGAGCCGGGGTGTACGGGTACCAGAGCGGCTCGGACTTGGTGTTCGGAAGTCGTGGCGAGACGATCGTCTCGGTCCGGCAGTACTTGCGAATGCCCCCGGCGCCGTGCCGCCAGCCGATGCCGGAGTCCTTCCAGCCACCCATCGGCACCTCGAGGTGGAAGTAGTTGACGAGCGCGTCGTTGATGTTCGCGGCGCCGACTTCAAGCCGCTCGGCGACCTTCTCCGCGCGCTCGATGTCCTTGGAGAACACGGATGCTGAGAGGCCGTAGCGCGTGTCGTTTGCCATCCTGATCGCCTCTTCGGTGTCTTTGACCTTCATCACGCCCACCACGGGGCCGAAGGTCTCGTCACGCATGACCGTCATCGAGTGGTCGGCGTCGGCGATCACCGTCGGCTCATACCAATCTCCGGGGCCGTCCTTGCGCTTGCCCCCGGTGAGGATGCGAGCACCCTTTTCGCGGGCGTCTTCGACGTGGTCGGAGACGATCTCCAGTTGCGCGGGCGAGGTCATCGCGCCCTGCTCGGCCTCATACGAGCGTCCGTCGGCGCCCTGGCGAAGCTCGCGAATGCTCTCTGCGAGTCGCCCCACGAACTCGTCGTAGACCGGCTCTTCGACGTAGATCCGCTCGATCGACATGCAGACCTGTCCTGTGTTGACGAAGCCGCCGTACGCGCATGCGTTGACCGCGCGGTCCATGTCTGCGTCCGCGAGAACGATGGCCGGGTCCTTGCCACCCAGCTCGAGTGAAACGGGCGTGAGCGTGTCGGCGGCGCGCTTCATGACCGCCTTGCCCGTGCGATCGGAACCGGTGAAGGTCAGGTAGTCGACGTTGTCGATAAGCGCTCCGCCCGTGTCGGCGGTCCCGTTCACGTAGTCGATGATGTCGGGGCCGCCGACCTCTTCCTTCCAGCCGCGGATCACCTCCATCAATTCGAGCGGAGTGAACTCTGAAGGCTTGATCACGACCGCCGAGCCGGCCATCATCGCGGGAATGGCGTCACCCGCGGAAAGGATCAGCGGGAAGTTCCACGGACTGATGTTCCCGACCACCGGGTAGGGCCGGTAGCGGACACGGAGGCGCTTGACCTTGCTGGGAAGGAGCCCTGGGCTGGGCGTCTCGTCGGCGAGGTAGCGCTCGGCGTTTAAGCCCCAGAAGTTGATCGCCACCTCGAGGAAGATCGACTCGAGGCCGGAGTCGCCTCGCACCTTGCCCGTCTCTTCCTGGACGACGTCGGCGATGTGCTCGCGGTTGGAGAGAAGCCAGTCGCGCCAGCGCTCGAGCCAGCGGCGGCGCTCGGCGAATCCCATCGCCTCCCACTCGGCCTGGTTCGAGCGCACGCGCGCCACGACCTCGGCTACGCGCTCGGGCGAGTCGACCGTGACGCTTTGGATCACCGAGCCGTCCGTGGGGCGGTGAACGTCGAAGGTTTCAGCGGCGTCGGCGTGCCCGTTCGAGCTCGCGTCGGTGGCCTCGGGCGCGGTGGTTACGGCGGAAGGCTCCATGTAGGGACTGTACCGCTCGCGAGTGTGCGCGGGTACAGCTTGACGGCCCGCGCCCCTGTCGTCCTTATGGTGCGGGGTCCAGGCGGTGGACGGTGCCGTTGAGCGAAACGATGTAGACGCGATCTTGCGCGTCCTCGCCGACGCCCGCAACGCTGCCGATCCCGAACGGATGGCTCCTGAGATCGCTGAAGGTCTGCGCCGCGATGTCGGGCAGGAGGCTTCGGACAGTTGGCTGGGTGAACGCCTCGCCGAAGAGGTAGCGATCGTTCGCCGGGTCGAAGGCCGTGCCGATGAGGCGCGGGTCACGGACGAATACGCCGCCGATCACCGAGACGCCGCGGAAGGTCGAGTCCGGTGGTGTGACCGGGCGCGGGTAGTCGTGGATGGGCTCGATCAGCGGAAGGTTGGTGGCGCGCTCGGGGTGCGGCCCTTCGATGGCGCCCTCGCGGGCGGGCCACCCGAAGTCGGCGCCCTTCGCGGTGTCCGTGGAGACGATGTCGACCTCCTCGCGCTTGTTCTGGCCGACGTCGCCGATAGCGATCTTCTTGCTGTCGAACGAGAAGCGGAAGGGGTTTCGCAGCCCGATCGACCAGATCTCGTTGCGCCCGGGCTTGCCGACGAAAGGATTGCTCCGGGGAACGCGGTAGCCGCGCTTCGAGTCGCCCTTCGGCTTCTTCGGGTTGATCCGAAGCAGCTTCCCGAGCAGCTCGTTCTTGCGGCTTGCGTTGTTGAATGCGTCGTTTCCGCCCCCACCGTCGCCCGTCGCCAGCCAGAGCTTTCCGTCGGGGCCGAACGCCGCGGTGCCGCCGTTGTGGTTGCCCGCCTCCTGGTGCGGGATCTCGATCACGGTACGCCGCGAGCCTTCGCGAGCGTCGGTCGGATCGTCGCCCTTTCGCTTGAACTCGGCGACCTCGATGTTGCAGCCGTTGGTCAGCGAGTTGCAGTCCCTATTGGTGAAGTAGGCGTAGAAACGACCGGACTGGGCGAAGTCGTCGGGAAAAGCGATGGAGAGCAACCCCTGCTCGCCGCCGGAGGTGACGGCGTCCGAGATGTCGAGGAAGGGCTCCTGCAGCTGGACGCCGTCTCGGACGACGCGGACGGTGCCGCCCTGCTCAGTTACGAAGAGGAGGTTGTCGTAGCCCGGCGCGCCCGTCGCGTGGACGGGACTCGAAAACGAGCCGCCGAATGGGGTCGTGGTGACGGGCAACTCGCCCTGTTGCGCGCCGGCGAAAGGTGCAAAAACGAGCCCAGCCACGGACGCAACGCCGGCCAGCGTCAGTCCCTTGCGCTTAGTCTGAGTTGCCTTCACCCGCCTCACTGAAGGTATCGGCATTGCTTTGGGCTCGCGTTAACCCTTGTCAGGAACGAGCCTGAACACCGGACCGTCCAGGGACACGGCGTAGACCCGGCCACGCTGATCCTCGCCGAACGATGAGATCGACGGCACCTGGATGCCCAACTCTCGGTCGTCCGTGGCCGGCCCAGGCACGGCGTCGGCGGCGGTAAAGCTCCGCAGCTGCCCCGCGCAGAAGTCCGCGTAGAGGTAGCGGCCGTAAAGCGACTTCAGCGAGCGGTCGCGTACGACGTGGCCGCCGGTGACCGAGCATCCCTCCTCACGCCCGTAGGTGAGAACGGGGTCGATCGCGTTCGAGGCTTCCTGGTCTTCGTTGAAGCGCTCGGTGCCTTCGAATGCCGACCAGCCCAGGTTGGCTCCCGCCGAGAGCTCCGGCACGAAGTCGATCTCCTCGAGCGCGTTCTGCCCGACGTCCCCGATCCAAAGGCCACCCCCCTTGCGGTCGATCGAGAAGCGCCACGGGTTCCGCAGGCCGTAGACGAGGATCTCGGGGCGGACCCCTTCGCGCTCGGCGAAGGGGTTATCCCTCGGGATCGAGTACTCGAGGTCGCCCTTTCCCTGCGGCTCCGGGTCGATCCGGAGGATCTTTCCGAGCAGAGCGTTCAGGTCCTGTCCGTTTCGCTCTGGATCGCCGGCCGAGCCGCCGTCGCCCAGGCCGACCAGGAGGTTGCCCTCGTCGTCGAAGAGGAGGAGGCCGCCGTTGTGGTTTGCGAAGGGCTGGTCTACCTCGAGCAGCGTCCGGGCGGAATCAAGATCGGCCTCGCCATTCTTCTGTGTCTCGTACTCCACGACGCGGGTGTCGCCCTCTTCGTTCGTGTAGTCGACGTAGAAGAGACCGGAGCGCACATAGTCGGGCGCAAAGGCGACCGAGAGGAGCCCCTGCTCTCCGCCTGCCGTGATCTCGTTCGAGATGTCGATGAGGGTCGATTCCTTGCCGCTCGGCGATACGCGGATGACCTGACCGGTCTGCTCCACCACGTAGAGCGCGTTGTCGCCCTGCGGCTGAGTGACGAAGAGCGGGTCCTCGAAGTCGCCGATCTTCTCAAGGGCCACGCCGCCACGCCCGCCGGCGGTATCGCTCCCGCCGCTTGTGCCCCCGTCGCTCGTGGTGGTGGCGACCGGAGGGCCGGTTACGTCGGGCTCTTCCTTCTCACCACACCCGGCGGCAACCAGCGCGACAAGGGTCGAAACGATCGCGAGTTGGGTGCGAGTCACGCCCCCAACGGTACGTCACTCGCCCTTGACGACGTTCCCATTCTCGGTGACGCGGGCGGCGGGCGGCTTCGTCGAGATCGTTGCCACGAACTCACCCTCGACCGGCTCGCCGCTTTCGGTGACCGCCCGCGCCTTGCCGTCGAGTCCCGCCGCGACTTCGTAGTGAACGGTGTAGGTCCCGCCCTGAACGGGGGTCACGCGAAAGACCGTGTGGATCGTCTCGTCTACCGGCAGCTCGCCGAAGGTGTATGTGTCGGTCGAGGCGGACTCGGCTCCCGCCGTGGGCGCCGCGTCGAGGTCTTTGGAGCTCGTCCCGAGCTCGAGGAGCTTCGGGTAATCGTTCTCGAGGATCCAGACTGGGCGGTTCGGATCGGCCAAGCCCTGCTGTTCGGAGCGGATGTTGAAAGAACCGTCGGCCTTCTCGTCGCCCGTGTAGATCGTGACGGCGAGGTTTTCGATGTCCTCGTCGCCGATGTTCCGGAAGGCGAGCTCGAGGTCGGTGGTCTCGGCAAGGCGCTGGCGCGTCGGGAACTCAGCGATCGTTACCTCGACCGGAAAGTCGGCCTCGACCTCGTTCTCATCCTGGCGTGGCTTTGACCCGCACCCGGCAATGAGCACGACGGCCAGGCCGAGACAGAAGGCTCGGCGGCCCCGGACCCGCGATTTGCGGGGGCTTGTGGTCTCCTCCCCCAAGGCGCGGGGAACATACCACCCGGCGCCCTTGCGTTAAGGGTTCGGTAATTGCGGTTGTCGGTTGCCCTATGGCCCCTTCATGGCATATTGTTCTGGGCGTTGGGACAGGCGGGAGTCCTGGTCCCAGGGTGAGAGATGGTCAGAACAGCAGCCGACAGAGCATTCCTACCAGCCAAATCGCTCTTCGAGCAGGTCGGGAACATGATGATCCTGGCCGGCAAGACGATCGTCGCTGCCGCACGCCCTCCCTACCCCTACGGTGGCGAGTTCATCTCGCAGTTCCTCTTCGCGCTGCAGCTCTGCTGGTTTCCGATGATGATCTCGACGATCGCCTTCGGCTTCGGAGCACCGGGGCTGCAAGCCGCCAACTTCCTTTCCCTCTTCGGAGCGCTCGACCGCCTCGGCGGCTTCTTCATCTTGGCCTCTGTCCGCGAGTTCGCCCCCTTCGTGACCGCGGTGGTCGTCGCCGGGGTGGCCGGCACCGCGATCAC
>JALZIJ010000102.1 GCA_030860375.1 Actinomycetota bacterium
GTCCACGACCGAGTAGCCGTTGTTGGTGAGGATCGTGTTGACGAGCGACTTGCCGATGTCGTGAACGTCACCGAAGACAGTCGCGATCACAACCTTGCCCTTCGCATGGCCGTCGATCCGGTCCAGGTAGTTCTCGAGCTGGGCGACCGCTCGCTTCATCACCTCGGCTGATTGCAAGACGAACGGCAGGATGAGCTCTCCGGCGCCGAACTTGTCGCCGACCTCCTTCATCGCGGGCAGGAGCACGCCGTTCAAGGTCGGGACGGCGCCGATCTTCTCCACGGAACGGTCGATCCAGTCTTCGACACCGTCCTTCTTTCGGCGCAGGATGTGCCAATGGAGCGCCTCTTCGGGCTCCATCTCCGCGGTCGGGTCTTCGGCCTCGGTCGCCTCCTCTTCGCCCATCGACTCGAAGTGGGCGATGAACCGCTCGAGCGCATCCTCGCGGCGGTTGAACACGAGGTCGTCGGCAAGCTCGCACTCGTTCTCGGAGATCTCCCCGTACGGAGTGATGTGGTTCGGGTTCACCATTGCGAGGTCGAGGCCCGCGTCGACGCAGTGGTGGAGAAAGACCGAGTTGAGGACCGAGCGCGCAGGGAGCCCGACGCCGAACGAGACGTTGGATACGCCCAGCGAGGTCTTCACTCCGGGGAGGCCTTCCTTGATCGCGCGGATCCCCTCGATCGTGGCTACGGCCGACGGCCTCCATTCCTCGTCCCCGGTAGTGAGCGTGAACATGAGCGCGTCGAAGATCAGCGCCTCGGGGGTGAGGCCGTGCTCGTCGCAGGCGATCTCGGTGATGCGCTTCGCGATCTCGAGCTTTCGCTCCGCAGTCTTCGCCATGCCGACCTCGTCGATCGTGAGCGCGATCAGCGCGGCGCCGTGCGCTTTCGCTATCGGGATCACGCGATCGGCTTTGTCGCGTCCGGCCTCGAGGTTGACCGAGTTCACGATCGCCCTGCCGGGGATCGCTTCGAGCGCGGCCTCGATCACCTCCGGCTCCGTCGAGTCGATCTGGATCGGCGCAGGCTGGGTCATAGAGATGCGCTGGACGACCTCGCGCATCTGGACGTCCTCGTCTGAGCGCTCGGTCAGCGCGACACACACATCGAGGATGTGGGCGCCACCGTTGACCTGATCTTCAGCGATCTGAACGAGCCCGTCGTAGTCGTCTGCGAGGAGAAGCTCCTTGGCCTTCCGCGAGCCTTGGGAGTTGACCCGCTCGCCGACCAGCGTCGGCCGCGGCTCCTGCACAAGATCTGTCGCGGTCATCATCGAGCTGACCAGCGGCGGGGGCACGGAGGGGCGCGGTGCAGGTCTTATGCCCTTGACGCGCTCGGCGATCGCGCGGATGTGATCGGGCGTGGTGCCGCAGCAACCGCCGACGACCCCGACCGAGTGACGGTCGACGAACTCACCGAGCACCTTCGAGATCTGCTCGGGCGTCTCAGGGAAGATCGTCTCGCCGTCCGGTCCCTGGAGGGGAAGGCCGGCGTTGGGGATGCAGTGGACGGGGAGTGGCGACGTCTCGCCGAGGAAGCGAATCGCGTCGCGCATGTCGTCTGGACCCGTCGAGCAGTTGAGCCCGATCACGTCTACGTCGAGCGAGTAGAGGGTCGTGAGAACCGCCGCGATGTCGGTTCCAAGCAGCATCTTGCCGCCCTGCGGCAGCAGGGACACGGAAGCCTGGATCGGCAGGGTCCGGCCCGCCTCGGCGAAGGCCTCGCGCGCGCCGAAGATCGCCGCCTTCACCTCCAGAATGTCCTGGGCGGTTTCGATGATTATGAGGTCCGAGCCTCCCTCGACGAGGCCGCGCGCCTGCTCGGCGAAGACGTCCACGAGCTCGCGGAACGTGATCGCGCCGAGCGTGGGGTCGTCAGACGAGGGAAGGAAGCCCGTCGGGCCGATTGACCCGGCGACGAATCGGTCCGGTCCCGCCGCCTTACGCGCGATCTCGGCCGCACCGCGATTGATCTCGAGTGTGTGCTCGCCAAGGCCCCATTCGTCGAGCTTCAAGCGAGATCCCTGGAAAGAGTCCGTCTCGAGCACTTCGGCGCCGGCTTCGAGCATCGACTCGTGAACGTCTTGGATCACGTCCGGGCGGTTGAGGATGAGCGCCTCGTG